>NZ_JBFBOC010000011.1:0-243546 GCF_040685975.1 Kitasatospora sp. NPDC086791
GTCGAGGGCGACGACGCGGGTCTCCCCCTCCCCGTAGACCTTGTTCAGGCCGGTGGCGCGGGCGGCCGCCCGGCCGGTGCGGACGGCGGTTGCGGGGAACGTCACGTGGACTCACTCCTGGGGGACGGAAAAACGGAAAATCTGACTCCAGTCCATCCTGTCAAGAGGTTCTTGTGCGACGTGTATGCCGAGGGGACGGTCGGCCCCCGCCGACCCGGCGGGGCGGCGGGGGAGTTCTCCTCCTCAGGTATGACGGGGACCCCTGCGGGGCGAGGTCCCGTCAGGGCCGGGACCGGGCGCTCCGTCCCGGCGCGGCCCGCTACTCGACCGCGACCCCGAACGCCGTCGCCAGCCCGGCCAGACCGTTGGTCACCGACCGGCCGGACGGACTGAACTCCCAGCCGCCGTCGGCCCGTCGGAAGGCGCCGACCAGCATCGCGCTGTCCGGCACCCCGCCGGTGGGGCCCGCCCAGTCCGCCGGACCGGCCGCGCCCGGCCCGTACGCGGCGGCGACGGCCAGCCCGTGCACGTACCCGAGCGGCAGGGCCGGGTGCTCCTCCTCCTCGGTGGAGACCGCGACCACCACCTCCTCGACCACGGCGGGCAGCCGGTGCAGGTCCAGGGTCAGCCGGGCCGCCCGGGTCGGCTCGCCCGGCACCGAGCGGGTCGGGTGCAGGCGGACCGCGCCGTCCGGGTCCTGCGGGCTGTTGAAGAACACGAAGTGCTCGTCGCTCAGCACCCGGCCACCGGCGCACAGGAAGGCGGTCACGTCCAGCTCCACCGCGTCCCCGCCGGCCGTCCGGCTCTGCCAGCTCACCGTGAGGGCGCTCTCCCGCCCGGCCGGCCCGGCCTCCTCCGGCCCGGCGTCCGGGGCGTCCGCCGTGCCCGCGGCGTCCGCGCCGGCCCGGGCGCCGCCGCCGAGCCGGCCGCGCAGGCCCTGCTCGGCCAGCAGGGCGACCAGCTCCGGGCCGCTCACCAGGGTCAGCGGCTTGCCCTCGATGTAGCTGTACGAGCCGCGGCCGAAGCCCGCGGTGGTGACCAGGATGCCCTTGATCGCGCCGTGGTGGCGGACGGTGGACTCCAGGTCGCGCACCGCCGTCGGCGGGACGGTCTTCCTGTAGCGCTTCGCCTGGATCACGATCGTGCCGCCGGTCACCGGGTCCAGGTCCTCGGCGACCACGTCCACCCCGACGTCGCCGCTGCGGGCCGTGGTCATCACCCGGAAACCGCGCAGCCGGAACAGCTCGGCGATCAGGTCCTCGAACTCCAGCGGATCCATCTCGAACAGGTCCGGCTCGTCCTCGCCGCCGTGCCCGGCCAGGCTCCCGCCGACCGTCTGCGGCCGCCGGTCCGGCCGCACCTCGTCCAGCCGCTCCGGGCGCGCCGACAGCCGGCCGCCCAGGCCCTGGAAGCACTCCACCGCGTCCACCCGGTCCAGCGCCAGCCCGGCGAACCCGGCCCGGGGCGCGGTCAGCGTCGACACGAAGCGCTCCGCCTCCCGGCCCGTCGCCGGATCGATGCCGAGGACGAAACCGTTCAGCACCACCGAGTCCAGCAGCCCGTCCCGGTCGGCCCGGAACAGCTCCGCCACCACCCGCAGCGCCGACTGCGCCAGTACCTGCCGGTACAGCGCCTTGCGCTCCGTCGCCGGGCGGGCCACCTCGGCCTCGCGGTCGTCCGACTTCACGTACCGCACCCGGGCCGCCGCCGGCACCACGTCCGGCCCCGGCAGCTCCCAGTCCACCACCAGCTGCCGGCCCGCCGCGTCGAAGGCCGCCGCCAGCCGGTGCGGGAAGCCCTCCGGCCAGGCCGCCGAGGCGTACAGGCCCGCCGTGAAGTACTCCTGCACCGCCTCCGGCTCACCCGCCCGCAACCGCCGCAGCAGTTCCTCGGTCCGGGCGCCGCGCTCCTCGTCCTGCAGCCGGAACCGCTCCGCCCACGCCAGGTACTCCCGGTGGTGCGCGGCCAGCCGCTGCTGCCGGTCCGCCTCCCGGGCCTGCGCGGCGTACCAGTCCTGCTCGAACCGGGCCCGGGCCTGCGCGAGGTACTGCTCGTACTGCCGCCGCACCCCGGGATTGCGGGCCTGCACCGGATCCGGCGGCGGCACGAAGTAGCCGGCGGAGGCTTGGTCCGGCATCTCCACCGGCACGCCCAGCGGCCCCGGATCGAACGGCGGCACCGCGCTCGGCGCCAGCAGCGCCTGCGGACCGAACGCCGGCGCGGCCAGCCCGGCGGCCAGCAAGCCCTTCAACTCCGCGACCCGGGCGTCCAGTTCGCCCGTCCGCCGGACCGCCTCCGCCTCCCGCGACTGCTGGTACGCCCGCTGCGCCTCCCGCTCGGTGCGGGCGGTGGCCCGCTGCGCCTCGCGCTGCTCACGCTCCCGCCGACGCTCCTCCGCCGCCTCGGCGCGCCACCGGGCCTCCTCCCGGCGCTGCTGCTGCCGCTGCGCCTCCGCCCAGATCGCCAGCACCCCGCTGCTCCGCCGCCCCGACACCGTCCGTCCACCCCATTCACCTCGTCGCCGACCCCGGCCGGCCCCGCGCCGCCACCCGGCCGCGCCGCCAACCGCGCCCGCCACAATAGAACGTGGACACCCCGCCCGGCCAAGCCCCCGCGACCTGCGGACCTTTCCCGCGCCGGGCCCTGACGCCCCGGCGGACCGACCGCCGCCGGGCCGCCCCGCTGCCGACCGCGGGGCGGATCCTCCGGCGGCCGGGGCCGGCAGGCCGCGGAACCACCGTTGTCGGTGGCGGCGGGTAGCCTCGCCTGGTCGAGTACCCACAGGGAGGGATGCCCGTGACGATCCCCGCACCGCAGCACCAGGACCGCCCCGGCGGCTGGATCTCCACCGGCCTGAGCTGGCAGGACGGTCGCGCCCTGCTCGGGGCCGTGCGGGCCGCCCGGGTGCACGAGCGCGCGGTGGCGCCGGGCGCGGAGGTCGGCTGGCTGCTCGGCGGCCCGCGCCGCTGCACCGGGGCCTGGCTGGCCGGGGCGACGGAGCGCACCCCCTGCCCGCACCACGCGGTGATCGATCCGGACGGCGGCGCGACGCAGTGCCCGGCCTGCCAGAGCGTGGACCGCGGCCTGGCCCTCGCGCGGGACCAGATCCTCGACGACGGCCGCACCTACCTGCTGTACCTGGCCTGGTTCGGCGAGGGCCTGCTGAAGGTCGGCCTGACCGCCGAGCAGCGCGGCGACGCCCGGCTGCTCGAACAGGGCGCGCTGGCCTACGCGTTCACCGCCAGGGGCGGCCTGCCCGCGGTGCGCCGCGCCGAACTCACCGTCGCCGCCTCGGGTCTGGCCCGGGAGCGGTACAAGTCCCGGCTCAAGGCGGACCACTGGTGGTCGCCCGGCGACGCCGCGCACCGCCGGGCGGTGCTCACCGACGCGCGCGCCCGGGCGCACCGGCTGCTGGACGGCCACGCGGTGGAGCTCTTCGCGGACCGCCCGGTGGTGGACCAGGTGGAGCGCTACGGCCTCGCCGACGGTGCCCCGGAGACCTACCGGGAGATCGCCGGACTGGCCGACGGCGCGGTGGTCGCGGGCCGGCTCCGGCCGCCGATCGGCAAGCACCTCTTCCTCGACCAGGCGGACGGCTCCGGCCCGCTGCTGCTGGACACCCGCCGCCTGACGGGCTGGACGCTCACCCCGGTGGCCGGCCGCCCGTCCGAGGGGCTGACCCTGCGGGAGCGGGTCCGGCCGCCGGAGCCGGACACCCAGGAGGCGCTGTTCTGACCCCGGTGGGCGGCCGCAGTGGCCGGCTGCGGGCGACCGGAGCCGTCCCTGACCAGCGTGGTTGCGTATCAAAACCGCAGGGTCTAGTCTCGACGTGCCGGTTCCGACCTGCCACCGGCCGGGGAGCGAGTCCGAGCATGAGCACCGCGCACCAGACCGACGACGGCGCCGTCCGGTACCGGCCGCGGGAGACCGCCCCGGGCGGTCAGCCCAGCTTGCTGCGCACCCCGCCCGGGCCCGAGCGGGCCCGGCGGGACAGCGGCGGCCGGGACGGCCGGACGTCGTGGCGCGCGGCCGGCTCGGCGGCCTCGGCGGCCCGCCGGGCGAGCGCGGCCCGGGCGGCGGCCAGCGCGACACGGGCGAGCAGCGGGTCCTCCCGGACCCCGGCTGCGCGCTTGGCGCTCTGGCAGCCGGTGCACCAGACCGGCGAGGCCGGCCCGTCGGGGTACACCATGCCCTCGGGCGGCAGGTAGTGCCCACCGCACTCGACGCACTCGAAGACCAACCTCATCCGACGATCACCGTCCCGGATCCGTGGCACCGACCGCACGGCGACCAGAATTCGTGGACCCTGGGCACCATGCTCCCTTCCTCGTCCAGTTCGACCGTTGCCTCGGTCTTCTGGGTCCCCCCGGACCCGCCGCAGCCGGAACAGGACTGAACCTCGGGCATATGCCGTCCCTCCGTAGCGGAGCACCACCGTAGCGCGATTTTCCGCGCGGCAGGACCGCTCGCGGCGATCCACCACCCGTACGGGGAGCGTGAACTGCCTTCGCACGCCCCGCCGGACGGACGGCGGCCCCTCGCGCGAGCACCGGCGCGAGGGGCCGACGGTCGGTGGGCCCGACCGGCAGGTGGGCGGCTGTCAGCCGCGGGCGGCGCGCAGGAACTCCCGGTTCATCGCCGCGATGCTGGGCAGCGGGATGCCCTTGGGGCAGGCGGTGGCGCACTCGCCGGTGTTGGTGCAGCCGCCGAAGCCCTCGGCGTCCATGGCCGTGACCATGTTCCGCACCCGGGACGCCCGTTCCGGCGCGCCCTGCGGGAGCACGTTGAGGTGGACGACCTTGGCGGAGGTGAAGAGCATCGCCGAGCCGTTCGGGCAGGCCGCCACGCAGGCGCCGCACCCGATGCACTCGGCGTGCTCGAAGGCGGTGTCGGCGGCGTCCTTGGGGACGGGCGTGGCGTGCGCCTCGGGGGCGCTGCCGGTGGGGGCGGTGATGTAACCGCCGGAGCCGATGATCCGGTCGAAGGCCGAGCGGTCCACCACCAGGTCCTTGACCACGGGGAAGGCCGCCGCCCGCCAGGGCTCGACGTCGATGGTGTCGCCGTCCCGGAAGTGGCGCATGTGCAGCTGGCAGGTGGTGGTCCGCTCGGGGCCGTGCGCCTGGCCGTTGATGACCATGCCGCAGGCGCCGCAGATGCCCTCGCGGCAGTCGTGGTCGAAGGCGACCGGCTGGTCGCCGCGGGTGATCAGTTCCTCGTTGAGGGTGTCGAGCATCTCCAGGAAGGACATGTCCGGGCTGATCCCGCGGACCTGGTAGGTGGTCATCGACCCGGGCGCGTCCGGGCCCGCCTGGCGCCAGATGCGCAGGGTGAGGTTCATGCGTAGCTCCGCTGGGTGGGGTGGACGTGGTCGAAGTCGAGCGCCTCGCGGTGCAGGACGGGCGCCATGCCGGTGCCGGTGAACTCCCAGGCGGCGGCGTAGCCGAACTCCTCGTCGCGCCGGGCGGCCTCGCCGTCCGGGGTCTGGCTCTCGGTGCGGAAGTGGCCGCCGCAGGATTCGGCGCGGTGCAGGGCGTCCAGGCACATCAGTTCGGCCAGCTCGAAGTAGTCGACGAGCCGGTTGGCCTTCTCCAGCGACTGGTTGAGCTCCCGGCCGGTGCCGGGCACCTTGATCCGGCGCCAGAACTCCTCGCGCAGCCGCGGGATCCGCGCCAGCGCCCGCTTCAGCCCGGCCTCGTCGCGGGCCATGCCGCACTCGTCCCAGAGCAGTTCGCCGAGTTCGCGGTGGAAGGAGTCCGGGGTGCGGTCGCCGTCCACCGCGAGGATCAGGTTGAGCCGGTCCTCGACCTCGGCCTCGGTCTCGGTGAGCACCGGGTGGTCGGCGGGCACGGCGGGCAGCGGGTGCCGGGCCAGGTAGTCGTTGAGCGTGGGCGGCAGCACGAAGTAGCCGTCGGCGAGGCCCTGCATCAGGGCGCTGGCGCCGAGCCGGTTGGCGCCGTGGTCGGAGAAGTTGGCCTCCCCGATCGCGAACAGGCCCGGGACGGTGGTCTGCAGGTCGTAGTCGACCCAGAGCCCGCCCATCGTGTAGTGGATCGCCGGGTAGATCCGCATCGGCACCCGGTACGGGTCCTCGGCGGTGATCCGCTCGTACATCTCGAAGAGGTTGCCGTACTTGGCCTCGACGGCGTCCCGGCCCAGCCGGCGGATCGCGTCGGCGAAGTCCAGGTAGACGCCCTGGCCGCCGGGGCCGACGCCGCGGCCCTCGTCGCAGACGTTCTTGGCGGCCCGGGAGGCGATGTCGCGCGGCACCAGGTTGCCGAAGGAGGGGTAGATCCGCTCCAGGTAGTAGTCCCGCTCCTCCTCGGGGATCTCGGCCGGAGGCCGGGTGTCGCCCTCGGCCTTGGGGACCCAGATCCGGCCGTCGTTGCGCAGCGACTCGCTCATCAGGGTGAGCTTGGACTGGTGGTCGCCGGAGCGCGGGATGCAGGTCGGGTGGATCTGGGTGAAGCACGGGTTGGCGAAGTACGCGCCGCGCCGGTGGGCCCGCCAGATCGCGGTGGCGTTGGAGTTCTTGGCGTTGGTGGAGAGGTAGAAGACGTTGCCGTAACCGCCGCTGGCGAGCACGACGGCGTCCGCGGTGTGGGAGCGGATCTCGCCGGTGACCAGGTCGCGGGCGACGATGCCGCGGGCCCGGCCGTCGACGACCAGCAGGTCCAGCATCTCGGTGCGCGGGTGGAGCTCCACGTTCCCGGCGGCGATCTGCCGGGACAGCGCCTGGTAGGCGCCGAGCAGCAGCTGCTGGCCGGTCTGGCCGCGGGCGTAGAAGGTCCGGGAGACCTGGACGCCGCCGAAGGAGCGGGTGTCCAGCAGGCCGCCGTACTCGCGGGCGAAGGGCACGCCCTGGGCCACGCACTGGTCGATGATCTCCACCGACACCTGGGCGAGCCGGTGCACGTTGGACTCGCGGGCCCGGAAGTCGCCGCCCTTGACGGTGTCGTAGAACAGCCGGCGGACCGAGTCGCCGTCGTTGCGGTAGTTCTTGGCCGCGTTGATGCCGCCCTGGGCGGCGATCGAGTGGGCCCGCCGGGGGGAGTCCTGGAAGCAGAACTGGACGACGTGGTAGCCCTGTTCGGCCAGCGTGGCACCGGCCGCGCCACCGGCCAGGCCGGTGCCGACGACGATCACGGTGTGCTTGCGCCGGTTGGCCGGGTTGACCAGCTTGGCGTCGAACCGCCGCTGGTCCCAGCGCTGTTCGATCGGCCCGGCCGGGGCCTTGGTGTCGGCGACGGGCTCGCCGAGGGTGTAGTCCAGGTAGGTCACTTCACGACTCCGGTCATCACGGCCACGGGGACGGACAGGAAGCCGGCCGTCAGCACGAGCGCCAGGCCGTCGGCGGTCAGCTTGAGCGCGCGGTCCCGGCGGGCGTTGTTGGCGCCGAGGGTCTGCGCGGCGCTCCAGAAGCCGTGCCGGACGTGCAGGCCGACGGCCAGCATCGCGACCACGTAGACCAGGCAGGAGTACCAGTTCCCGAAGGAGGCCACGATGTTCTGGTACGGGTGCCCCTCCTCGGCGGCCGGGTTCACGGTCAGCGTGGTCAGGTCGAGGATGTGCCAGACGATGAACAGCGCCAGGATCACCCCGCCCCAGCGCATGGTGCGGGTCGCGTAGCTCGCCCGGCGGCGCTTGTGGGCGTACGTGCTCGGCCGGGCGGCGAGGTCGCGGCGGCTGAGCTGGTAGGCGGAGACGCCGTGCAGCACGACGGAGGCCAGCAGTGCGAGCCGGGCGATCCAGAGGAACCACGCGTGGCCGAGGAACGGCTGCCCGATGGTGCGCAGCCAGGCCGCGTAGCCGTTGATGTCCTCGGGGCCGAAGAACACCTTGAGGTTGCCCAGCATGTGCGCGACCAGGTACAGCAGCATGACCAGTCCGGTGACGGCCATGACCGCCTTCTTGCCGATGGTCGACCGCCACAGTGTCGCCAGGGTGGACGGATGCCGGCCCGTCCGAGTCGCGGTTGTCATGGCTGCAACGGTAGGGAGGGCGGCCGGGGTGCGTCCAAGACAGGCTGCGGCTCACGACGATAGGCAGCGGCTATCGATGCGGCCTATCCTGGCCGGGTGCAGCTCCAGCAACTCCGCTACTTCCTGGCCGTGGCCGACACCCGCCACTTCACCCGGGCGGCCGAGGCCGCACACGTCGCACAGCCGTCCCTCTCGCAACAGATCCGCGCGCTGGAAAGGGAGTTGGGTGCCGAGCTGTTCCACCGCACCCGGGGCAACATCGCCCTGACCGACGCCGGGGACGCCCTGCTGCCGCTGGCCCGGCGCATCCTCGCGGACACCGAGAGCGCCCGGCTGGCCGTCCAGGAGACGGTGCAGCTGCGCCGCGGCCGGGTCCGGCTGGGCGCGCCGCCGAGCCTGTGCACCAGCCTGGTGCCGGACGTGCTGCGGGTCTTCCGGGACCGCTACCCGGGCGTGGCCCTGGTGGTCCGCGAGGGCGGCTCGCGGGACCTGGTCCGCTGGCTGGCGGCGGGGGAGCTGGACCTCGCGCTGATCATCACCCCGCCGAGCGGGGAGCAGGCGCCCGCCCTGGCCGTCACCGAGCTGCTGCACGAGGAGCTGGTGCTGGTCTCCGCCGGGCGGCGGGCCCGGCGCAGGGTGCGGGTGGCGGAGCTGCGGGAGCGGCCGCTGGTGATGTTCCGGGAGGGCTACGACGTGCGGGAGGCGACCCTGGCGGCCTGCCGGGCGGCCGGGTTCGAGCCGGAGTTCGCGGTGGAGGGCGGCGAGATGGACGCGGTGCTGGGCTTCGTCCGGGCCGGCCTCGGGCCCGCCGTCGTCCCCGGCATGGTGGCGGCCCGCTCGGGCCTGGTGGTGACTCCGTTCGCCGGGCCGGGCCTGGGCCGCACCATCGCCGTCGCGCACGGCCACGAGGTGCCGCCGACCCGGGCGGCGGAGGCGCTGCGCACGACCCTGCTGGCGCATCTGCGCGACGCCGAGCGGGCGGGCGAACTCCCGCCCGGCACCCGGTTGTTGTTGCCGTGAGGAGGGGGCCGCCGACGACGGTGGCGGCCCCCTCCGGGCGGTGTCAGGCCGGCAGCACGGCCTCGATCGCGGCGATCAGCTCGTCCGCCTCCGGCTCGACGCGCGGCCGGATCCGGGCGGCGACGGTGCCGTCCGGCGAGATCAGGAACTTCTCGAAGTTCCAGGTGACGTCCCCGGCCTCGCCCTCGGCGTCGGCCGCCTGGGTCAGCTGCCGGTAGAGCGGGTGGCGGTCGTCGCCGTTGACGTCGATCTTCTCGAACAGCGGGAAGGTCACGCCGTAGGTGGTGGAGCAGAACGTCCGGATGTCCTCGGCGCTGCCCGGCTCCTGCCCGGCGAACTGGTTGCACGGGAAGCCCAGCACGGTGAACCCGCGCCCGGCGTAACGCTCCTGGAGGCGCTCCAGTCCGGCGTACTGCGGGGTCAGGCCGCACTTGGAGGCGACGTTGACGATCAGCAGCGCCTTGCCCTTGTGGTCGGCGAGCGAGGCGGGCTCACCGGCGAGGGTGCGCAGTGGGATGTCGTACAGGCTCACGGTGGTGGTCCTTTCGGCGGGTCGGCGGCGGGGTTCCGCCCGGGCACACGGTAGCGGCCCCGGACGGCTCAACCGTGCCGGCGCCGCCGGTGTTCCGGGTACGGGGGGTGTACGGAGCGGCTCGTGCGCCCCCGCGCGGCCGCTCAGCCGGAGAGCGGCCTGATCGCGGGGTGCGGGGTGCGGGGTGTGCGGGGTGGTTGGTCGGGATCCGTGGGCCCGGAATCCGCGTGACCGGGATTCGCACGCCCGGTCGGCGACCGCGCTGGTGTGCGCGGGGAAGCGGACGTTCCGTGCCGGGAAGCGCACCCGGTGTGCAGTGCCCGTGAAGGGACGGTGTCCGAGGTGGGCCCGGCGCGCCGTCCTGGGTACCGTCGGTGGCACGCCGGGCCCGTGACGTCCAACTGAGGCCGCGGCAGGGGGATTCGGGAGCGCCGGGGAGCGGGGGAACTCCGTCGGCGGCCCCCGTCCAGGACCAGCGTGCCCGGTCCGCCGCACCCGAGCGAGGGACGCACCCCCTGACCGCGCCGACCCGACACCCGCCGCCGCCCTCCGGTCCGTCCGGCGCCGCGGTCGCACCACCACCGTCGCCGCCGTCCCGTGCTTCCCCGCCCCTCCTGCCCTCGCCCCATGAGCTCCCGCACCGCCTTGTCCCGCACCGCAACGGCGTGCCCGCAGCGGCGGGCGCGCGGAAGGAGCGCCCCCATGCGCTGCTGTACCCCTGCCCGCACCCCGGTGGTGACCGGGTGAACCGGCCGCCCCACCGCAGCGAGAGCCCGCCGGGCCGCCCCCGGAAGGACTCCCCGCCGGGCCGGACCAGGGCCCCGATCGCCGCGCTGCGCGCCGTGCCCTGGCGCCGCGACCTGCCCGCCTCGCTGGTGGTCTTCCTGGTCGCCCTCCCGCTCTGCGTCGGCGTGGCCGTCGCCTCCGGCGTACCGGCCGAACTCGGCCTGGTCACCGGCATCGTCGGCGGCCTGGTGGTCGGCGCCCTGCCCGGCAGCAGCCTCCAGGTCAGCGGCCCCGCCGCCGGGCTCACCGTCCTGGTCGCCGACGCCGTCCGCGAGTTCGGCGTCGGCGCGCTCGGCCTGCTGGTGCTCGGCACCGGCCTGCTCCAGCTCGCGATGGGCGCCCTGCGGCTCGGACGCTGGTTCCGGGCGATGTCCGCCTCGGTGGTGCACGGCATGCTGGCCGGCATCGGGCTGACCCTGGTGTTCGGCCAGCTCTACGCGCTCGCCGACCGCCGCGCCCCCGCCACCGGGCCGGAGAAGATCGCCGGACTGCCCGCCCTGCTGAAGGACGTCCTCACCACCGCGGCCGACCCCGGCGCGGTCGCGCTCGGCCTCGGCACCCTGTTCGTCCTGGTCGGCTGGAAGTACCTGCCGGAGCGGGCCGCCCGCGCCGTCCCCGCGCCGCTGGCCGCCGTCGGCCTGGCCGCCGCCGTCACCGCCGCGGCCGACCTCCCCGTCGCCCGGGTCCGGGTGGCCGGCCTGCTCGACGTCGTCCAGCTGCCCGACCGCGCCTCGCTCGGCGCCCTGGCCGGCACCGCCGGGATCGGCACGCTCGTCGCCTTCACCCTGATCGCCTCCGCCGAGACGCTGTTCAGCGCCGCCGCCGTGGACCGGATGCACCACGGCCCGCGCACCGACTACGACCGCGAGCTCACCGCCCAGGGCGTCGGCAACACCGTCTGCGGGCTGCTCGGCGCGCTGCCGATGACCGCGGTGATCGTCCGCAGCGCCACCAACGTCCAGGCCGGCGCGAAGACCAAGGCCTCCCGCTTCCTGCACGGGTTCTGGCTGCTGCTGTTCACCGCGCTGCTGCCCGGTGTGCTCGGGCTCGTCCCGCTCACCGCGCTGGCCGCCGTGCTGGTGCACGCCGGTGCCAAGCTCGTGCCGCTGCGCCGGATCGCCGCGCTCTGCCGCGGGCACCAGGGCGAGGCGCTGGTGCTCGTGGTGACGGCGGCCGCGATCATCGCCACCGACCTGTTCGAGGGAGTGCTGATCGGCGTCGGGCTGGCGGTCGCCAAGTCCGCGTGGCAGACCTCGCACCTGCAGATCGCGACGGAGGAGGCGGTGCTCCCGTCCGGGGAGCCGCTGCACCGGGTCCGGCTGAGCGGCAACGCCACCTTCCTGCGGCTGCCCCGGCTGCTGGACACCCTGGAACGGCTGCCGGACGACCGGCCGGTCGAGCTGGACTGGTCCGGCCTGCGCCACCTGGACCACGCCTGCACGGTCGCCCTCGCTTCCTGGGCGGCCCAGCACCGGGCGCGGTCCACCGCGCCGCTGGCCGTCGAACCGCCGCTGCCTTCGGTGGCCTGACGAGGTGTCCGGTTAGCCTGGTCGCCGGTCCGGGACGACCCGGACCGGCGACCAGTGCCGTCGACCCGAGGAGCGCAGAGCCGTGATCGCAGCCTTTTCCGTGACCCCGCTGGGGATCGGCGAAGACGTGGGCGAGGCGGTGGCCGCCGCCGTCCGGGTGGTCCGCGCGAGCGGGCTCCCGAACCGTACGGACGCGATGTTCACCAGCATCGAGGGGGAGTGGGACGAGGTGATGCCGGTGATCCGGGACGCGATCGAGGCGGTGAAGGCCCACAGCAACCGGGTGAGCACGGTCATCAAGATCGACGACCGGGCCGGGGTCACCGACGGCCTCACCGCCAAGATCGCCTCGGTGGAACGGCACCTCGCGGAGGGCTGAGCCCGTCCGGTCCGGCCGGTCGAGCTCAGCCCGTCGCGCTCAGTGCCTCGGGCTCAGTGCCTCGGGCTCAGCCCGTCGAGCTGGGCGCGGCGGCCGGCTCGGCCGCCGCGCCCACCGGCCGGCGGGCGATCAGCCGGTCCAGGGCGTACGGACCGGCGCCGAGCACGGCGATGGTCAGGAACGACCAGCAGAACATGACCGAGGCCTCGCCGCCGTTCTGCAGGGGCAGCAGCGCGTGCTCCTGGTGGACGGTGAAGTAGGCGTAGGCCATCGAGCCGGAGCAGAGCAGGGCGGCCGGCCTGGTGCCGGCGCCGAGCAGCACCAGGATGCCGCCGACCAGCTGGATCAGCGCGGCCCACCAGCCGGGCCACTGGCCGATCGGGAGGGTGCCGCCGCCCTTGGCGCCGCCCAGGACGCCGAAGAGCGAGGCGAGGCCGTGGCAGGCGAAGAGCAGGCCGACGACGATCCGAAACGCCGTCAGGACCAGCGGCCGGGCGGCCTCGGCCGCCTGGCGGGGGGTGGTGGGGACATGTGCGGACATGCGGAGACGCCTCCTGTGGGGGAAGGAGGGATGGGGCGGTAAGGGTAGCTGTGGTCTAGTCCAATTGGCAATGCTCCGTCAGATGGTTCGATCCGGGTCGATGGTCGACATTTCTTGACCGATCGTTCTGGAAAGGGCTACCGTGTGGGGCATGGCGCGAACGAAGGAATTCGACCCGGACGCGGCGCTGCAGGCGGCCCTGGAGCTGTTCTGGCAGCGCGGCTACGAGGCCACCTCGATGGCCGACCTGGTCGAGCGGCTCGGCATCGCCCGGGCCAGCGTCTACGCCACCTTCGGCAGCAAGCACGAGCTGTACCTGCGCGCGCTGGAGCGGTACGCCGAGCAGACCGACCCGGTGCTGCTGGCGGAGCTGTCCCAGCCCGGCCCGGTGCTGCCGGCCGTGCGGGCGGTGGTGCGCCGGTACGCGGCGGAGTCGGCCGGGCGCGGGCGGGAGCGCGGCTGCTTCGTCACCAACACCGCCGTCGAACTCGCCCCGCACGACTCCTCGGCGGCCCGCCGGGTGAGTGCCAGCCTCGCCCACCTGGAGGCGGTGCTGACCGCCGCCCTGGTACGGGCCGGGGCGCAGGGCGAACTGCCCGCCGGGCGGGAGCCGCGGGTGCTCGCCCGGATGCTGATGGTGCTGATGCAGGGCATGCGGGTGATGGGCAAGACCGCCGACGGCGCGGCCCGGGTGGGGGACGCCGCCGAGCAGGCGCTGACGCTGCTGGACCGGGACTGACCTCGCCGGACCGGGGTCGGCGCCGTGACCTCGCGGGTCGGTGTCGTTTGCTGTCGTTATTTTGGACCGAACGGTCTGTATAGGGGAGGGCTCATGGGGGGCACAAGGGGGCGCATGGACGCCGCCGCGCCGCTTCCGCACCACCGCCGGATCAGGACGCACCACTCGGATTGAGGAGTTCACATGACCACGCGTTTCGCCGACAAGTCCGTCCTGGTCACCGGTGCCGGCAGCGGCATCGGCCGGGCCATCGCCCTCGCGTTCGCCCGGGAAGGGGCCAGGGTCGCGGTCGCCGGCCGGAGTGCCGCCCCGCTGGCCGAGACCGTCGAGCTGATCGAGCGGGCCGGCGGCAAGGCGGTCGCGCTGACCGGCGACGTGACGAACGGCGAGGACGCCGCCCGGCTGGTCCGCGAGACCGTCGAGCAGTTCGGCGGGCTGGACGTCGCCGTCAACAACGCCGGGGTGCTCGGCGCGATCGGCCCGGTCGCCGACATCGACGAGGCCGAGTGGCGGCGGGTGATCGACGTCAACCTCACCGGCACCATGCTCGCGATGAAGCACCAGATCGGTCACCTGCGGGCCCACGGCGGTGGCGCGATCGTCAACGTCTCGTCCAACCTCGGCGCCCACCGGCGGATCCCGAACCTCGCGGCGTACGCGGCCGGCAAGGCCGCCGTCACCGCGCTGACCCGCACCGCCGCCCTGGACCACATCGCCGACGGCGTGCGGATCAACTCGGTGAGCCCGGGCGCGGTGGACACCCCCATGTCGGGCCGGCCCGGTGAGAGCGCCGCCGCGAAGGCCGCGCGGATGAAGGCGGAGATCCCGGTCGGCCGGGCCGGCGCGGTCGAGGAGGTGGCCGCCGCGGTGCTGTACCTGGCCTCGGGGGAGGCCGGCTACACCGTCGGCAGCGACCTGGTGCTCGACGGCGGCTCCAGCGCCTGACCGCGACGTGCCTGACCGTCGACGCGCGTTTGACCGTCGGCGCTCCTGACCGGCGAGGTCAGCCCCGCCCGGGGACGTCAGTCCCGCCCGGCCGTGAACGGGGGTCACGGCCGGGCGGGGCGCTCACTCGCCCAGCCAGTCCCCGGGCACCGCCGCGTACAGCGCCTCCAGCGCCTCCGGGGTGCGCGCCCGGGCCGTCATCCACGCCTCCTCGACCACCGAGACCAGCACGTCCGGCCCCTGGTACCAGCGGCAGCCCCGGCCGAGCGCGGGCAACTCCCGGAAACCGTCCGGCAGTTCGTTCTCCGACTCGATGACGTCGGTCAGCTCGTGGTCCTCCAGCAGCTTCTCCGTCATCGCCATCACCGCGGCGGCCGTCGAGAAGCGGTCCTCCCATGGCTCCCACCGCTCCTGCGACGGGTCCGCCAGGTCCAGCCGCATCACCGTCGGCGGGTCCTCGCGGTCGACGCCGTCCCGCGCGAGGTCGGCCGTCAGCACCCCCCAGTGCGCGCAGCCCTGGTTCTCCGTCCGGTAGACCAGCGCGCCGTCCAGCACGAACAGCTCGTCCGGCGTCAGCAGCACGTCGTGGTTGCTGGTGAGGTCCGCCCGGCGGCCGAACAACCGGTACGCCTCGCGCAGCGCCACCGGCAGCCGCAGGCCGAGCCGCCCCTCGGCGGCGTCGAGTTCGGCGTCCGGGAAGCCGTCGTCCGGCCCGAGCGGCTCGCCCCAGTACGCGGCGAAGCCGCTGACGAGTGCCCAGGAGCCCGCGCGGCCGCGCAGACTTTCGGCCATTGCGGCCCGCATGTCGAGTTCCGTTTCGTCCACCCGCGCACCGTACGGCACCCCTCCGACACCGCGGTGAACCGCTCGGCAGCGGTGCGGTAGCCCGTCCGGGCACGACCGGCCGAAACCTGACGCGAACGCGTAATCCCGGTGACATCCCCTGATCACCACGGGGTTTCCGCCGCGTCGTGTGGGCAGGACACGGTTTCGGCCGGAACCGACATCACGAAAGGCGGACGCGCACCGCATGCCGACCGCACCGCACACCGCGCCCCGACCGGGCCGCCGAAGCCGCTGGGGCGAACACGGGCTCGCCTGGGCCTTCCTGCTGCCCTCCCTGGTGGTCTTCGTCCTCTTCATCGGCTACCCGCTGGGGCGGACGGTCTACCTGAGCGGGCACGCCAACGACCTCTTCGGCGCGCCCTCCCGCTTCGTCGGGACCAAGCACTACACCGACCTGCTGACCTCGGCGGACTTCCGCCGCACCCTCGTCACCACCGGGCTGTTCACGCTGCTCACCGTGGTGCCCGGGGTGCTCGGCGCGCTGGTGCTGGTGCTGCTCCTGGAGAACCGGATCCGCGGCGTGCGGCTGCTGCGCTCCGCCTTCGCGCTGCCCTTCGCCTTCTCGGTGGCGAGCGCGTCGGTGGTCTTCGCGGTGTTCTTCAACCCGGCCAGCGGGGTGCTCAACGGCCTGCTCTCGCAGGTCGGCCTCGGGCCGGTCGGCTGGCTGACCGACTCCCGGTACGCGCTGGTCTCGGTGGCCGTCACCACGGTCTGGATGAACCTCGGCTACAACGTGCTGGTGCTCTCCGCCGGGATCGGCTCGATCCCGCAGGAGGTCGTGGAGGCGGCCCGGATCGACGGCGCGGCCGGGCTGCGGCTGGCCCGCTCGATCACCGTCCCGATGCTCGGCCCGAACCTGTTCTTCCTGACCGTGGTCTCCACCGTCCACGCGCTGCAGAGCTTCGGCCAGATCCACATCCTCACCAAGGGCGGGCCGGACGGCTCCACCCGGACCCTCGTCTACTCCGTCTACGAGAAGGCCTTCGCCTACGGCTCCAGCGACTTCGGCACCGCGAGCGCCCAGGCCGTGGTGCTGCTCGTGGTCGTCCTCGCCTGCACGGCCGTCCAGTTCGGCGTCCTGGAGCGGAAGGTGCACTACGCATGACCTCGATCGCCACCACCGACGCCGGGACGCCCGAGACGCCCGGAACCCCCGAGGCGCCCCGCCCGCGCACCCGCGCCGGCGCCCGAGCCCTCGCCGGGCGCTCCCCGCGCGACCTGCTCGGCCGCGCCGCCGTCCACCTGCTGCTCGCCGTCGCCCTCGTCACCGTGGCCTTCCCGGTGTACTACGCGATTGCCGGCGCCTTCATGGGCCCGTCCGAACTCTCCTCCTACCCGCCCGCGTTGGTGCCGCACTCGGTCACCGGCCGGAACTTCGCCGGCGCCGTGGACGCGATCCCGCTGGCCCGCCAGTACGCCAACTCGGCGGTCACGGCCACCGCGATCACCCTCGCCCAGCTGTTCACCTCGATCCTGGCCGCGTACGCCTTCGTCTTCCTGCCGCTGAAGGCCCGGGCCGAGGTGTTCGGGGTGTTCCTGGCGACGCTGATGGTCCCGTGGGAGGCCATCATCATCCCCAACTACCTGACGCTGTCGGGCTGGGGGCTCGGCAACACCTACTTCGGCCTGGTGCTGCCCTTCCTGGCCTCCGGTTTCGGCACGTTCATGCTGCGCCAGGCCTTCCGCCAGCTGCCCGGCGAACTGCGCGACGCCGCCCGGATCGACGGCGCCGGCCACTGGCGCTTCCTGTGGCGGATCGTCGTCCCGCTCAACAAGCCCGCGCTCGCGGCGCTGTCGATCTACGTCTTCCTGTCCGCCTGGAACCAGTACTTCTGGCCGCTGATCATCACCCGCACGGCGGAGATGCAGACCCTGCAGATCGGTCTCACCTCGCTGCGCGACTCCGAGATGGCCGACCCCGGACTGATCCTGGCCGGCGTCGTGCTCTCGCTGCTGCCCACGCTCGCCCTGGTGGTCTTCGGCCAGCGCTTCATCGTCCGCGGCCTCACCGCGGGCGCGGTGCGCTGACCCGCTCCCCGCCCGTCCCTCGTCAGCCCCCGCCCGTTCCCGTCCGTCCCTCGCCAGTCCATCGCGTTCGAGAGAGAGAACCCTCGTGAAGAAGAGTGCACGCGCGCTCGCGGCCCTGCTGGTGGCCGGCCTGTCCCTGACCGCCTGCAGCTCCTCCGGTGACTCCGGCTCCGGCTCCGGCGCCTCCAACGACGCCGCCGCCGCGCCCGGCGCCCAGGCGCTCGACCAGGCCTCCGGCGTCACCAACGTCGAGTTCTGGCACTCGATGACCGGCAAGAACGCCGAGGTGCTCACCGGGCTGGTCGACCAGTTCAACGCCGCGCACCAGGGCAAGATCGCGGTCAAGCCGCAGTTCCAGGGCAAGTACGACGAGCTGGTCACCAAGTACAAGGCCGCGGTGCAGCAGAAGGGCACCCCCGCCCTGGTGCAGGTCTACGACATCGGCACCCGGTTCATGATCGACTCCAAGCAGACCGTCCCCGCCCAGGCCTTCGCGGACAAGGACGGCTACGCGCTGGGCGACCTGGACGCCAACATCCGCAACTACTACTCGGTCGGCGGCAAGCTCCAGTCGATGCCGTTCAACTCCTCGATGCCGCTGCTCTACCTGAACACCGACGCCTTCAAGGAGGCCGGCCTCGACCCGGCGCAGGCGCCCAAGGACCTCAACGAGCTGGGCGAGCTGGCGAAGAAGCTGACCAAGAAGGACGCCGACGGCAAGACCGTCCGGTACGGCTTCGGCGCGGCCATCTACGGCTGGTTCGTGGAGCAGCTGCTGGCCGAGTCCGGTGCCATGTACTGCGACAACGACAACGGTCGCGGCAACAAGGCCGGCAAGGTCGTGTTCGACTCGGCCCAGGGCGCGCAGATCGTCCAGTGGTGGGCCGACCTGGTCAAGGGCGGCTACGCGGCCAACACCGGCCGTACCACCGACGACGCCCAGGCCGCCTTCAAGGCCGGTACGGTCGCGATGCACCTGGAGTCCACCGGCGTGCTGCGCGGCTACACCGAGGCGGCGAAGTTCGGGGTCGGCACCGCGGCCTTCCCGAAGGTCACCGCCGCCGACCAGGGTGGCCCGGTGATCGGCGGCGCCTCGCTGTGGATCAGCGGCCCCGGCCACTCGGACGCCGAGAAGCGCGCCGCCTGGGAGTTCGAGAAGTTCGTCACGGCCCCCGAGCAGCAGGCCGTCTGGCACACCGGCACCGGCTACTTCCCGGTCAACACGAAGTCCCTGGACGACCCCAAGGACAAGGAGTGGGTGGCCAAGTACCCGCAGTTCCAGACCGCGATCGACCAGCTGAAGGGCACCAAGCCCACCCCGGCCACGGCCGGCTGTCTGCTCGGCGTGATGCCGCAGGCCCGCAAGGGCGTGGAGACCGCGATCGAGCAGACCATCGCGGGCAGCAAGCCGGCCCAGCAGGCGCTGGCCGACGCCGCCAAGGAGTTGCAGCCGGCGATCGAGAGCTACAACAGCTCGGTCGGCTGAGCCCCGGTCATGCCGACGGCCCGCACCGCGCACCTCGCGCAGGAGCGGGCCGTCGGTCGTTCACGCCGAGAGCGCGGCGCCCTGCTCACCGTGCTCGCCGTCCCCGGGCGGCGCGCAGGCGGCGGCGAGCTCGTCCAGGGACAGGTCGAGCGCGAAGGCCAGCGCCACGACGGTGAAGAAGGACGGCGTCGGGGCTCGTCCGGTCTCGATCTTGCGCAGCGTCTCCGCCGAGACGCCGGCCACCGCCGCCACCTCGACCATGCTGCGCTCGCCACGCGCCTCGCGCAGCAGCGCCCCGAAGCGCTCCCCGCGCTCGCGCTCCCACGGGGTCAGCGGAGTCCTCACCATGGCGTCGAGTCTAGTGCCGCGCGGGCCCGTCCTCCCGCGCGCCTACTGCGCGGGCCAGCTGGGCAGGTCGGCCGGGCCGCCCGGCCGCTCGGGGTTCAGGGCGAGGCAGAGGATGACGATGCTGCTCCGGCGCTCCTCGCTGTAGGAGCCGAAGACGTCCTCCGGCTCCGTGTCGCAGGCGTGCTTGGCCTCGCCGTCGTGGACGACCTTGGTGACCTTGTAGTCCGCGGTGGGCTTGCTGCAGCCCACGAGCTCCATCTTCGGCTTGCCGCCGCCGCCGAGGTCGTGCACGCAGCTGCCGACCTGCGCGGCCTCGGGCTCGGACTTGCCGGCCTGGCCGGCGATGACCAGACCGCCGGTGATCAGCGCGACCAGCAGCAGCGGTCCGCCGACGCGGCGGCCGAGCCGGCGCAGCCGCGAGGGCTCGGCCGGGGCGGGGTGTCCGTTTCCCCAGGGCTGATGGGCGGTCGGCTCGGCGGGCTCGGCGGGCTCGGCGGGCTGGGCGGGCTGGGGGGTCTCGTCGACGGGGGCGGTCGGCGGGGTCGTCACGTGGGTTCCTCATGTTCAGATCATCGGATTGCGCCGCCGAACACTAGCGGATCATCGGCCGCCCGCGTGCCACATATTCCCTGGCAGGAGGCCTGCGGCCACCTGGGCGCACCCTGTCGCGGGCTCCCCGCAGCACTGCCGGGTGACGGTCAACCACTCTCGACCGTGATACAAATACCGGTATAAGAATTGGATCCAGAGGAGTGATGTCACCATGGTCGAACTCAAGTCGGACGCCGCCCTCGACGCGATGCGCGAGGCCGGGCGGGTGGTGGCGGACGCGCTCGCCGCCGTGCGGGAGGCGGCGGCGGTCGGCGTCAGCCTGGCGGAGCTGGACGAGGTGGCACGGGGCGTGCTGAACGCGGCCGGGGCGAGCTCGCCGTTCCTCGGCTACCGCCCGTCCTTCGCGCCGGTCCCGTTTCCCGCCGTCATCTGCGCCTCCGTCAACGACGCCGTCGTGCACGGCATCCCGGACGACTACCGGCTGCGCGACGGCGACCTGCTGAGCATCGACTGCGGTGCGGTGCTGGACGGTTGGGCCGGTGACGCCGCCGTGAGCTTCACCGTCGGCGCCGCCCGGCCCGAGGACACGGCGCTGATCGAGGCCAACCGGCGGGCCCTGGAGGCCGGCATCGCCGCCGCCGTGGTCGGCAACCGGATCGGCGACATCTCCCACGCCATCGGCCGGGTCGTCCGCGCCGGGCGGTACGGGACGCCGGAGGGCTTCGGGGGGCATGGCATCGGGCGCCGGATGCACGAGGACCCGCACCTGCCCAACCTCGGCCGCCCGGGCCGGGGTTACCCGCTGCGGCCGGGCCTGGTGCTGGCCATCGAACCGATGCTGATGGCCGGCGGTCGGGACGACTACCGCACCGATCCGGACGGCTGGACGCTGCGCACCACCGACGGCTCGCGCGCCAGCCACATCGAGCACACCGTCGCCGTCACCGAGGACGGTCCGCGTATCCTCACCCTCCGCTGAACCCGCTGAGCCCGCTGAGCCCGCTGAGCCCCGGCGTCGGGCGCCTCCGCCGGGCCGAACGCGTCCGGCCGAGCGCGCGGTTAGGCTCGACGCCATGACCAAAGGCGTGATGTTCGATTTCTCCGGCACCCTCTTCCGGGTCGTCTCCACCGCCGAGTGGCTGGCGGCCTTCACCGCCGCCGGCCTCGGCCTGCCCGCCCACGAGCAGGCCGAACTGGTGCACCGGCTGGAGGAGTTCGGCGCGCTGCCCGGTGGCGTGCCGCCGCGCCGGATCCCGCCCGATATCCAGCAGGCCTGGGACACCCGGGACTTGACCCCAGAGCTGCACCGCGGCGCGTACACCGCGCTCACCCGCGCCGCCGCGCCGCCCGCCGGCCTCGACGTGGACGCCCTGTACGAGAGCCACAGGGCGCCCGCGAGTTGGCGCCCCTACCCGGACACCGCCCCCGTGCTGCGCGAGCTGCGCCGCCGGGGCGTTCCGGTCGCCGTGGTGAGCAACATCGGCTGGGACCTGCGCCCGGTGTTCCGCGCCCACGGACTGGACGAACTGGTCGACAGCTACGTCCTGTCCTACGAGGTCGGCGCCCAGAAGCCCGACCCGGTGATCTTCGAGACCGCCTGCGCCGGGCTCGGCCTCGCCCCGGCCGACGTGCTGATGGTCGGCGACGACCGGACCTGCGACGGCGGCGCGACCGCGCTCGGCTGCGGCTTCCACCCGGTCGAGCACCTGCCGGTCGACCGGCGCCCGGACGCCCTGCTGCCGCTGCTGGCCGGGCTGCCCGGCTGACCAGCGGAGGGGTGACGGAGGACACGCGGTCGCGCCGCGCCGCCGGGAGTAGCGTGCGGGGCATGACCGATCAGGACTTCACCACCCGCATCACCGTCCGCGGGTACGAGACCGACACCCAGGGCCACCTCAACCAGGCGGTGTACCTCCAGTACGCCGAGCACGCCCGCTGGGAGTACCTGCAGGCGGCCGGGATCCGCCAGGCCGACCTGGTCGCCAAGGGCGTCGGCCCGGTCGTCCTGGAAACCACCATCAAGTACCTGCGGGAGTTGCGCGCGGGCGACTCGGTGGACGTGAGCTGCTCGTTCGCCTGGCGGGACGGCAAGACCTTCCAGGTGGTGCAGCGGCTGGTCCGCGAGGACGGCGTGCTGGCCGCCGAGATCACCGGCGTCGGCGGCATCCTCGACCTGGCCGAGCGCAAGCTGGTCGCCGATCCGCGCGAGCCGCTGCGCGCCCTGGCCTCCGACCCGGCCCTGCTCGGCCTCTGACGCCCTCTCCCGGGCACCCGACACCACTGCGCCCACCCCGCCCGCCGGGGACCGCGCCCGGCCGCGGTCCCCGGCGGGCGGGCGCGGTGAGCGCGGTGAGCACGGTCCGGTCGAACACCCCCGCACCGGAAGCCGGGTGCACGTTGGGAGTTGCCGGGCGGATGCCGAGAGGCCCGGAGCGGCGCCGGGATCAACGGGCCGTGGGCGAACGGCCCTTGTCCCTGCGTGTACGTCCGTTCGGTCCTCGGCCATGAGTCGAATCTGTCGCGATTTTGTGACAATCCTTCGCCGACACCCCGCCCACGAGGCGTGTTCACGGCCTTAATGTTCGAACTATGTCACCGAAGAGCCCTCGTCGCATACCTGCCCCGGACCCGGGCGACACCTGGGTGCCGCGCCCGAGCCGTCGTGAGACCCCGCTCGGAATCCTGGGCCACGCGGCCAAGTTCCTCGGTGCCAGTGTCCTCGGCGGTGTGCTGCTGGCCGGCCTGATCCTCCCGGCGGCCGGTGCGGTGGGGCTCGGGGCGAAGAGCGGTGCCGAGGGGTTCCAGAACATCCCCGACGACTTCAAGACCCCGCCGCTCACCCAGGCCACCCAGATCTTCGACGCCAACGGCGGTCTGATCGCCAAGGTCTACGAGCGCGACCGCACCGTCATCACCGCCGACCAGATGTCCCCGCTGATCCGCCAGGCGCAGGTGGACATCGAGGACTCCCGCTTCTACGAGCACGGCGCGGTGGACCTCAAGGGCATCCTGCGGGCCGTCACCAAGAACGCCGAGAGCGGCGCCACCGTGCAGGGCGCCTCCACACTGACCCAGCAGTACGTGAAGAACGTCAACGTGGAGAAGGCCGGGGACGATCCGGAGGCGGTGCGCGAGGCGCAGCGCAAGACGCTCGGCCGCAAGATCCAGGAACTCCGGTACGCCATCAAGCTGGAGGAGGACCTGAGCAAGGAGCAGATCCTCACCAACTACCTGAACATCACCTTCTACGGCCATCAGGCGTACGGCATCCAGGCCGCCGCGCAGCGTTACTTCAGCAAGGACGCCAAGGACCTGAGCCTGCCCGAGGCGGCGATGCTCGCCGGGCTGGTGCAGAACCCGTCCCAGTACGACCCGAAGCTGCACCCGGTGGCCGCGCAGCGGCGCCGTGACACCGTCATCGACAAGATGGTGGAGAACAAGCACATCACCGCGGAGCAGGCCAAGGAGGCGAAGGCCGCGCCGCTCGGCCTCGCCTACAAGGACCCGCAGAACGGCTGCATCACCGCGCAGGCCGGGATGGGCTTCTTCTGCGACTACGTGCGCCACGTGGTCAAGCAGGACCCGGCGTTCGGCAAGAGCGCGGCCGAGCGCAAGAACCTGTGGGACACCGGCGGTCTGAACATCTACACCACGCTGGACCCGCAGAAGCAGGCCGCCGCCCAGAACGCCGTCTCCACCAAGGTGTTCGTCACCGACCCGGTCTCGGCCGCGATGACGATGGTCGAGCCCGGTACCGGCAAGATCCTGGCGATGGCGCAGACCCGTCCGTACGGCCTGGCCAAGGAGAAGAACGAGACCGTCGTCAACTACAACGTGGACGCGGCGATGGGCGGGGGCATCGGCTTCCAGCCCGGCTCCAACTTCAAGCCGATCGTGGCCGCCGCCGCCCTGGAGGCCGGCCTGTCGCCGACCCAGCGGTACGACTCCCCGAACCGGATGGACTGGCCGACGATGAAGACCTGCGACGGCACCTGGAAGAACCTCAGCAAGGGCAAGAAGGAGGGGACGATCCCCAACGAGTCCGAGTCCGAGAAGGGCCCGTACGAGCTCAAGCAGGCCATGGCGCTCTCGGTGAACACCTACTTCGTGCAGATGGAGCAGGAGATCGGCCTCTGCGCGGTCAAGCAGATGGCCGACAAGCTGGGCGTGGCGGGCAAGGCGGACGGGTCGCCGCTGCAGGAGGTGCCCGCGCTCGGCCTCGGCACCCAGGAGGTCAGCCCGCTGACCATGGCCAACGTCTACGCGACCTTCGCCGCCCGGGGCGACTACTGCGCGCCGATGGCGATCAACCGGATCACCACGGTGGACGGCAAGGACGTGCCGGTGCCGGCCGCCCGGTGCAGCCGGGCGATGTCCGAGGACACCGCCGACGTGATCAACAGCGTGCTGCTCGGGGTGACCGAGAAGGGCGGCACCGCGCGGGACCTCGGCCTGGACGACGGCCGCCAGATCGCGGGCAAGACCGGCACCACGGACGAGAAGAAGTCGGCCTGGTTCACCGGCTACACGGGCAACCTGGCGGGCTCGGTCTGGCTGGGCAGCCCGGGCACCAAGGTGCCGATGCGCAACATCCGGATCGGCGGCAAGTACCAGGCCGAGGTGTTCGGCGCGACCGGCCCGGGGCCGATCTGGCAGAAGGCGATGAGCGACGCGGTCCGGAGCATGCCGGAGAAGGAGTTCACCACCGTCTACATCCCGGACCCGGTCAGGCGCGACCCGAGCTGCTCCACCTCCAGCGGCTCGCCGAGCTCGGTCACCTGCACCGGCGCCCCCGCCCCGGGCGGCCCGGGGAACTACGGCAACAACGGGAACAACGGGAACCAGGGCAAGCCGCGCGGCACCAACCCGACCGGCCGCTCCACGCCGTCCACCCCGGTGGACCCCGAGGACCAGTAACCGAGCCCGATCCCGAGCCCTACGCGGCCCCGCCCGAGTACCCGTACGTGGGCGGGGCCGCCCCGGCCGCCCTGTCTGCCCTCGCCGCGCGCTGTCCGTCCTCGCCGTGCTACCTCGCCTCGACCGGCTCGCCGCTGTCCTGGTCGAGGTTGAACACCCGTCGGTAGGAGTCCGTCACCACGGTGATCTGTTCCCGCCCGGTCCAACTCGCCTCCACCAGCCGGGCGTCGTCCGGGCCTCCACCGATGTCGGCCAGCGCCCAGCGCCGCGCCTGCCACCCGTCGCCGGACTCCAGGAGCACCTGCCAGCGCTCGCCCGCCGCCGACCCGGTGGCGTACGAGCGGTGCACCACCACCAGCGCCCGCTCCGCCCCCGCCGGGGCGGCCTCCCTGCTGCGGGTCTCGGCCGCCGACACCTTGTGCGCGGCCAGCACGCCGAGCAGGAACACCACCCCGGCGGTGACCGTGACCGTCCGGGTGGCCGTCCGCAGGGCGGCGGCCCGCAGGTCGCCGAGCCAGGCCGCCGCGATCAGCGCGGCCAGTGCCGAACCGAGCAGCAGCTCGGGCCGGTTGAGCAGGTCGGCGACCAGCATCCGGCCGCCCGAGCGGCTCTCCCACTGCCCCTCGGTGTACAGCAGTACGGCGACCAGCCCGCCGGTCGCCAGCAGCCGGACCAGGACGCGCCTGGTCCGGGACGTCCGCTTGTCCATCGTCCCCCCGTTCACGGTGTCAGAGCTCGGCGAGCAGCTCGCGGCCCTCCGGCCAGTCGCCCAGTCCGGAGTCGGCGTTGAGGTGCCCGAACGCGCCCGGCTCGACGTACCGGGCGCCCCAGGCCGCGGCGAAGGCCCGGGCCCGCTCGGGGGAGACCCACGGGTCGTCGGTCGAGGAGACCACCACGGCCGGGAACGGGAACGGCTCCAGCGCCACCGGCCGGAAGCCCACCAGCTCCGGCACCTCCGCGGTGTCGATGTCGGCCGGGGCGACCAGCAGTGCGCCCCGGACGGCCGCGGTCCGCCCGGCGGGCGCGGTGGCCACCCAGCGGGCCGCCGTGACGCAGCCGAGGCTGTGGGCGACCAGCACCACCGGGCCCGCGGCGGCGGCGACCGCGACCGCCGCGTCCACCCGGGCCACCCAGTCCGCCCGCTCCGGGTGGTCCCAGTCCGCCTGCTCGACCCGGTGGAAGGACTCCGGTTCGGCGGCCTCCCAGCGGCTCTGCCAGTGCTCGGGGCCCGAGTTCCCGTAGCCGGGGAGGACGAGGTAGGTGGTGCGGTCCGGCATGGGTTCCTCCGGAGAAGGACGGTCATGGGCAGGTCGTGGGCAGCAGGATTCTAGGGCGCGGGGCGTCGGGCGCCGCAGCCGGGCGGGTGACCCGGCGCGCACTCCCCGCAACCGGCGCGCGCACCTCCGTATGCGCCGCCGTACGCCCGGTGCGCCCCGTTGCCAACGACGTGAGGGGTGCGGAAGTTTTGGACCGGGCCCGACCGGCCGTCACGGCCGGTCACCCGTACCGAAGCTGAGGCTCGACCACGTGGAGGGATGTCGGCGATGACATCGAAGATCCTGCTCGTCACCGGGGACGCCGCCGAATCGCTGGAGGTGTTCTACCCGTACCAGCGGCTGCGCGAGGAGGGCTACCAGGTCGACATCGCGGCCCCGACCAAGAAGCGCCTGCAGTTCGTGGTGCACGACTTCGTCGAGGGCTACGACACCTACACCGAGAAGCCCGGCTACACCTGGCCCGCCGACCTCGCGCTCGCCGACGTCGACCCGGCCGACTACGTGGCCCTGGTCATCCCCGGCGGCCGGGCCCCCGAGTACCTGCGCAACGACCCGGACGTGCAGCGGATCGCCCGGCACTTCTTCACCGGGGACAAGCCCGTCGCACAGATCTGCCACGGCCCGCTGATCACCGCCGCCGCCGGGGTCCTGGACGGCCGCCGCACCTCCGCCTACCCGGCACTCGCCCCGGACATCAGGGCGGCGGGCGCCGAGTTCGTCGAGGGCGAGGCGGTGGTGGACGGCGTGGTCGTCTCGGCCCGGGCCTGGCCGGACCACCCGGCGTGGCTGCGGGCCTTCATCGAGGTCCTGCGCAAGCACGCCCCGCTCGCCTGACCGGCCGGCCGGCCCGGCTCGCTCGCCTGACCGGCCTGCCCGGCTGACCGCCCCGCTGCTCACCCCGGAGCCGTACCCCGACCCGCCGCGGGGTACGGCTCCGGCCCGTTCCCGGCCCGCCGTCGCCCCTCGCCCGCACGGCGCCGCGACCGACCCCCTACGCTGACCGGCGACAACCACGGCCCACCGTCACCAGGAGGACGAGACATGGCAGAGCCGCTGATCGCCGCGGTCGGGGGCCGGGCGCCCGCCGTCGACCCGAGCGCCTTCGTCGCGCCGAACGCCGTCGTGGTCGGGGACGTGACGGTCGGCCCGGGCGCGAGCGTCTGGTACGGCGCGGTGCTGCGCGGCGACGCCGAGTCGATCAGCGTCGGCGCCGGCAGCAACATCCAGGACAACTGCACCCTGCACGCCGACCCCGGCTTCCCGCTGGTGGTCGGTGAGCGGATCTCGGTCGGCCACAACGCGGTGCTGCACGGCTGCACGGTCGAGGACGACGTCCTGGTGGGTATGAACGCCACGGTGCTGAACGGCGCCCGGATCGGCACCGGCTCGCTGGTCGCGGCCGGCGCGGTCGTCCCCCAGGGCATGGTGGTCCCGCCCGGCTCGCTGGTCGCGGGCGTCCCGGCGAAGGTCCGCCGGGAGCTGAGCGAGGAGGAGCGGACGGGCATCGAGGCCAACGGCGAGGGCTACCGGCTGCTCGCCGGGGCCCACCGGGACATCGAGGTCCGGTAGGCCCCGCTAGACCCCGGTCGCCACGGCCGGGGCGGCGGTCGGCTCGGGCGCCACGGGGGCGGGCCGCCGGTCGGCCGTCCAGGCGAGCACCGCGACCAGCGCGCCCGAGGCGGCCAGGCCCGCGCCCACCAGGGTCGGCGAGGTCCAGCCGAGTCCGGCGTCCAGCGCCAGCCCGCCGAAGTAGGCGCCCTGGGCGTTGGCCAGGTTGAAGGCGCCCTGCACCGTCGCCGAGGCCAGCGTCGGCGCGCTGCGCGCCTTCTGCATCACCAGGGTCTGCACCGCCGGCACGATCGCGAAGCCGAACAGTCCGATCAGCACCACCGTCACGGCCGCCGACCACCGGGCGTGCGCGGTCACCGCGAACAGCGCCAGGGCGGCGGAGAGCAGCACGAAGGCCGCGCAGACGGTCGGCCGCAGCGCCCGGTCGGCGGCGAACCCGCCGAGCACGTTGCCGATCGTCATCCCGACCCCGAACAGCGCCAGCACCAGGGTCACCGAGCCGGTGGCGTACCCGGAGACCTCGGTGAGCAGCGGCGCGATGTAGCTGTAGCAGGCGAAGAAGCCGCCGCAGCCGAACACCACGGTGGCCAGTGCCAGCCACAGTTGCCCGCTGCGGAAGGCACGCAGCTCGTGCCGGAGCCCGGACTGCGCGGGGGAGGGCAGCGCGGGCACCAGCCTGGCGATGGCGAGCGTCCCGGCAGCGGCGATCAGCACCACCACCAGCATGGTCGCCCGCCAGCCCAGGTGCTGCCCGAGCAGGGTCGCCGCCGGGACGCCGACGATGTTGGCGACGGTCAGCCCGGAGAACATCACGGCCACCGCCCGGGCCCGCCGGTCGGGCGCCACCAACTCGGCCGCGGCGACCGCGCCCGCTCCGAAGAAGGCCCCGTGCGGCAGCCCGGTGACCAGCCGCGCGGCGGCCAGCGTCCAGAAGTCCGGCGCCAGCGCGCACAGCAGGTTGCCGGTCGCGAACAGCCCGGCCAGTGCCACCAGCACCGCCTTGCGCGGCCGTCCGGCGGCCAGCGCGGTGAGCAGCGGCGCGCCGACCACGACGCCCAGCGCGTACGCCGAGATCAGCCAGCCCGCCTGCGGAATGGAGACGTGGAGGCTGTCGGCGACCTGGGGGAGCAGCCCCATGGCGGCGAATTCGGTGGTGCCGATGGCGAACGCGGTGACGGCCAGCGCGAGCAGCGCGAGAGGCAAGGGGTGACTCCGGGGTGACGCCGACGACCGGGGGAGCGCGCGGCGGACGAATTCGTTCGTCCGGCATCCTAATCCGGCCGGATGACGCCCTCGTGAGCCGTGCGTGACGAACGGGAGTCGCCAGTACGGCCCGCGCGCGCGAGACTGGGGTCATGTGCCGGAACATCAAGACGCTGCGACCGCCCGTGACGCCCGACGCCGACGAGGACGACTTCCGGGCCGCCGCGCTGCAGTACGTCCGCAAGGTCTCCGGCTTCCGTGCCCCGGCGGCGCACAACCGGGAGGCCTTCGACCGGGCCGTGGACGCGGTGGCGGAGGCCACCGCCCGGCTGCTCGGTGAGCTGGAGGTCCGCGGCTCGCACGCCCGGGCCGCCGAGGCCGTCGCCGGGTGACGGGTGACGGGTGACGGGACAGACGCTGAGAGCAGCGGACGCCGACGGCGCTCCGCGACATCCGCCGACAGGGAGCAGGAGCCGGTGATGAACCCCGCCAAGCGTTACGCCCTCACCTTTCCCGGCACCCCCGGCACCCAGGCCCCGCAGGACGTCGTCGTGGTCACCCGCACCAGCGCGACCGGACCGGGCGGCCATCCGGTGTACGAGGACGAGAGCGGCATCGTCCGGGCCGAGATCAGCGACGCCGGAGAGGTCCGGATGCTCGCCAGCGGCGGCCACCAGACCCCGCACCTGCCGGTCCACGCCCACCCGCTGTCCTGAACCGTCCGCCGCGCTGACCACCGGGCTCGCCGGAACGCCGTCCGGTTCGCCGGAAGGCCGCCCGGGATGATCGTCCGTGGGGCACGACCGCCGCATGACCACGGCGAGTTGGCAGGGCGTCGTGATCGCCGAGAGCGCGGACACCGTCGTCGTCGAGGGCAACCACTACTTCCCGGTCGAATCGGTCCGCACCGAGTACCTGCGGCCCTCCGGGACCACCACGGTGTGCGGCGGGAAGGGCACCGCCGGCTACTTCACCCTGGAGGTGGACGGGCGGTCCAACCCCGACGCCGCCTGGTTCTCCACCGATCCGAAGCCCGAGGCCGAGCAGGTACGCGGCCGGATGGGTTCTGGCGCGGGGTCGAGGTCACCGCGTAGCGCCCGGGCCGCGCGGGTACGTGATCTCCATGGCAGTTTTCCGCAGGCCGAGGCGCCCGGCGCCGACCCCCGAGCCGATCCCCGAGCCGACCCTCGGCGAGGAACTCACGGAACTGGTCGAGGAGGCCGAGCAGCCGGTCGGCAAGGGGCCGGTCGCCGCCTACGCGGCCCGGCAGCGCGGTCGCGGCCGGGCCGTGGTCGCGCACACCGCCAGGCTGCTCGGCAGCGGCGGGCTGGCCGCCAAGGGTGCGGCCCGGGGCGCCGCGTACGGCGGCAAGGCCCTCACCGAGCAGCTGGTGCGGGCCGCGCCGCGGATCCCGGTGCGCGATCTGGCCACCCTGCGGGCGCAGCACCCGGGCGCGGCCTTCCCGGAGCAGTTGGCCGACCTGCTGGTCACCGGCGCCGTCCGGGCCTCGGGGGCGCTCGGCGCGGGGGTCGGCGCGGCGGCGATGATGCCGGTGCCGCCCGCGATGGCGGTGGAGATCGCGGCCGAGACGCTCGCGGTGGCGGCCGTGGAGATCAAGCTGATCGCCGAGCTGCACGAGGTCTACGGCGTCCCGGCCCGGGGCACCGTCACCCAGCGGGCCGGTGCCTACCTGGGCGCCTGGGCCAACCGCCGCGGGATCGACGCGACGCTGCTGGTCCGGCCCGCCGGCTTCGCCGCGCTGGCGATCGGCGCGGAGGTGCGCCAGCAGGTGCGCCGCCGGCTGACCCGCAGCTCGCTGCGCCATCTGCCCTCGGTGACCCCGCTGCTGGTCGGCGCGGGCATCGGCGCGACCATGAACCGCCGGGAGACCCGCCGGCTCGCCGACGAGGTGCGGGTGGACCTGCGCGAGCGCCGGCCGGAGGACCGGGCCTACTGGACCGCGGCCGGGCCGGTGCTGCGGGGCGGGACGGTGCCGACGGGCGGAGCGGTGCCGGAGGGTGAGCAGGCCCCGTAGGGCCGGCAACCCCCGGCACCTCCTGATCGGGCGGTCGGACGATCGGACGGTCGGGTCGTCGGGCTCGGATTCGGGCTGAGGTCCGGGCTGGGGCTCGGCCTCAGGTTCGGGTGCGGACTCGGGTCGGCTCGGTCAGGACGCCATCGGCGGCGGGGCACCCGCGCCCCGGCCCGCCTTCACGCCGTTCACCATCGCCTGGTGTATCGCCCGCGCGGTGATCTCGTCGGCCGCCGGCACCGGACTGCCGGACACCGTGTACCAGTCCAGCGCACCGGTGTACTGGACGGTCAGCCGCGCCTCGCCGTCCACCCAGGTGGTGTGCACGGTGAGGTCACCGGAGATCGGGCCGACCTCGGCGGTGGTGACCCCGCCGGGGCCGCTGATGATCGATTGAGTGGTCCAGGTCGCCCACGACGCGCGCGGGTCCGCGGGCGGCCTGGCCGGCCGATGGCCTTGGTCGTGTTCGGTCATGCGCCTATCCTCCCCCGCCGGTGAGTCGCCACCCGGGCAGCGACACCTGCGGTCGCGGCGACCGCCCGGTCCCACCGGGCGGTCGAGTCGGTACGGCGGACGGTCAGTCGAGCCGGCCGGATTCGTCCAGCATCGCGTCGCCCTCCGCCTGCGAGGTGTCCTGCGCGTGCAGGTTCTGCATCGAGGTGATGCCCTCCTCGGGGTCGGCGGCGCGGACGTCCTCGTCGCGGTCGGTGCTCACCTCGGACCGTTCGCTCATGTCGGTCATCGCGGGCTCCGTCTCCTCGGCCGGTCCGGCGGGCCGGGTGTCTGTTTCGCCCTTCCAGCCTGCCCCCGCCCCGGCGCCAGGGCCAGCCGGGTGAACGGAATGCCGTGCTCCGGCGCCCGGTTCCCGACCGGGCGGGGTCACCAGGTCACGGGCAGTGACCGCATGCCGTAGACGAACGAGTCGGTACGGAAAGCGGGTCCGCCCCGCGACACCGCCGGCCGCAGCCCGGGCAGCCGCCGGAACAGGGTGGCCAGGGCGATCTGCAGCTCGGCGCGGGCCAGCGGCTGGCCGAGGCACTGGTGCACGCCGAAGCCGAAGGCCAGGTGCCGCCGGGCGTCCCGGTCCAGGTCCAGCTCGTCGGCCGGCTGCCGGCCGTCGCCGTCGAACACCGTCCCGTCCCGGTTGGCGGTGGAGAGCATCGCGATCACGCCCTCCCCGGCCCCGATCGTCCGGCCCCCCAGCTCCACGTCCTCCAGGGCCACCCGGTGTGCACGATGGTGAGGAGACGCAGCAGCTCCTCCACCGCGCCGGGCACCGCGGCCGGGTCGGCCAGCTTGGCGGCCTGCTCGGGCCGGTCCAGGAGCAGGGCGGTGGCGAGCGAGATCATGTTCGCCGTGGTCTCGTGCCCGGCGATCAGCAGCAGGAGGCCGGTGCCGGCGGCGTCGCGCGGGGTGAGGTCGTCCCGGGCGGCGAGCCGGCTGAGGATGTCGTCCGCCGGCTGTTCCCGCTTGCGGGCCGCCAGGCCGCTCAGGTAGTCCAGCAGCTCGTCCTGGGCCGTGGCGAGCTGCTCCGGGGTGCTGGTGTTGGCGAGCAGGGTCCGGCTGACGCTCTGGAAGAACTCGCGGTCCCGGTACGGGACGCCGAGCAGCAGGCAGATCACCAGGGAGGGGACCGGCAGGGCGAAGTCGGCGACCAGATCGGCCTCGGTGCGGCCCTCGGTCATCCGGTCCAGGGCCTCGTCCACGATCCGCTGGACGGCCGGGCGCATCGCCTCGACCCGCTTGACCAGGAAGTCCCCGGTGACCATCCGGCGCAGCCGGGCGTGCTCGGGGTCGTCCAGGCGCAGGAAGCTCGGGCTCTCGGTGATCAGCTCCCGGACGCCGGGGACCAGGAACGGGAAGTTCGGGTGCCGGGCGTCCGCGCTGAACCGGCGGTCGGACAGGACGGTGCGGACCTCGGCGTAGCCGGTGGCCAGCCAGCAGGACCGGCCCCCGGGCAGGTCGGCACGGGTGACGGTCGCGGTGGCGGCGGCCGCGGTGTAGGCGGGCGGCGGGCCGAACGGGCAGCCGGCGTCGTGCGGGGCCGGTACCGGGACGGCGGTGGTGGGTGTGCTCGTCAAGGTGGGATCTCCTTGCCTCGCGGTGTTCTCCGGTGGGGGCGTCAGCGGTCGGTCCCGGCGGGTCCGTCCTCGGTGACGGTGATGGCGCCGCCCGGGCAGAGTTGGGCGGCCAGCCGCAGGTCGTCGAACTGATCCGGTCGGAAGACCGTCTGACGAAGTGTCACCAAACTGTCCTGGTCGTCCTGGTCGAACACCTCGGGCACGTTCATGACGCACATCCCGGAGCTGCAGCAGCGGTCCCGGTCGACGTTCACCCGCATGGTCGGGCACCTCTCGCCAGTGTGCCGCCGACTGCCCGGCGGCCGCCTCTCGTTGTCATTGCCAACCTAACCGCCGCTGCTCCGCCCACGGAGGGTGCGGTGCGGGATCGTCGAGAATGGCCGATTCGGCGCTCGTATCACCATCCTTGTCTCGCAGAAGGTTTGAAGTGCCGTCAGCTCTCCAGGTGCGGTGCGGTGCGGTGCGGTGCAAGTGCGGTGCCGAGCGGAGCGGAGCGAGGATCAGGACGGCAGCCCCTCGGCGGCGGCGATCTCCCGCACGGTCGCGACGGTGTCGGCCTCTGCAGCGCTCTTGTCCGGCCGGTAGCGCACCACCCGGGCGAACCGCAGGGCTAGGCCGGCCGGGTAGCGGGAGCTGCGCTGCAGACCGTCGAAGGCGATCTCGACCACCAGCTCCGGACGGACCCGCACCGTCCAGGCGTCCCGCTCGGTCTCCCGGGCCAGCAGCTCGGTGGTCTGCCAGGCGAGCGTCTCGTCGGTGAGGCCCTTGAAGGTCTTGCCCAGCATCACCCACGGGCCGAGCCCGGGATCGCCCGCCGCCCGGGCGCCCAGATGCAGGTTGCTGAGGAACCCGCGCCGTCGCCCGCTGCCCCACTCGGCGGCCAGCACGACCAGGTCGAGGGTGTGCCGGGGCTTCACCTTCACCCAGCCGCTGCCGCGCCGCCCGGCCGCGTACGGGGCCGCCGGGTCCTTGACCAGGACGCCCTCGTGGCCCAGGGCCAGCGTGTCGCGGAAGAAGGCCAGTGCCCGCTCACGGTCCCCGGTCTCGGTGCGCGCCACCCGCAGCTCCGGTGGCGCCGCCCCGGCCAGCGCTGCCCAGCGCTCCCGGCCCGGACGGTCCACCAGGTCCTCGCCGTCCCGGTGCAGCAGGTCGAAGTAGTAGACGCTGAGCGGGACTTCGGCACGAAGCCGGTCCGGGTCCCGCCGGGCCGCGGTGCGCGCCGCGGTCTCCTGGAACGGGCGCGGCCGTCCGTCCGGGCCGAGCGCGATCGCCTCGCCGTCCAGCACCGCCGAGCGCAGCGGAAGCGAGAGCGCGCCCTGCACCACCTCGGGGACGCGCGCGGTGATGTCGTCCAGGCTCCGGGTGAACACCGCGACCTCGTCGCCGTCCCGGTGCACCTGCACCCGGATCCCGTCCAGCTTCCACTCCAGCGCGGCCGGGCCGGTGCGCTCCAGCGCCGCGGCCACGTCCGGCGCGGAGGCGGCCAGCATCGGGCGCACCGCCCGTCCGACCTCCAGCCGGAACCCCGCCAGGGCGTCCGCCCCGCCGGTCAGTGCCGCCTGCGCCACCGCGCGGGCCGAGCCCCGGAACATCAGTGCCCGCCGCACCGCCGCGGCCGGGACCCCCGCCGCCTGCGCCACGGCGTCCCCGACCACCGCGTCCAGCGCCCCCTGCCGCAGGTCCCCGACCAGCACCGCCCGCAGGAAACCCTGTTCCACCTCGGTCGCCCGGGCGAACAACCCGTGCAGCAACCGGTGCCGCTCCGCCTGCGCCCCGGTGCCGTGCACCCCCGCGATCCGCTCCAGCTCCCGCTCCACCTCCCGCACCCCGAGCGAGGCCTCCCCGGCCGGCCCCGGCAGCCCCCGCAGAGCCGCCGGCCCGACCCCGGTCCGCAGCCGCTGCGACTCCCCGGACAGCAGCGCCACCGCCGCCGGCGCCTCCACCGGCCCCAACTCCCGCAGGCACCCGGCCAACAAGGCCGTCTTCGCCCGCCGCCCGGGCTCCGCCGCTACCGCCCGGGACACCTCCGCCAGCCGCCGCAACCCCGCCACACCGCCACCTCCTCGTCCACCCCAGCATCCGCGCCCCCGGCGGCTCGCGCCTCGGCAGCGCCGCGGGCGCGGCCCTCTGCCGTGCCGACGAACGGCGGAGGGCCGTCCGGACGGAACCCCGGACCGGAGCCGCGACCCCGGGCTATGGCCTCGGACCGCGGCCTCGGACCGGGGTCCGGCCGGGGCCCGAGCGGGGCCGTCCCAGCGCGGGACCGGAGGCTGATCCGCACGGGTGAGGACGTCCCGCGCCGCAGGGCCGACCGCGTCCGGCAGCATCAGGGCCGGAGTGGAGTGCGCGGGCGCCGGTCTTGGCCGGGACGGTGATCGGATCCCGAGCGACGGGGCGTCATGCTGATGGCGACCGACCGATCGTGACCCCGAGGAGACCGAGATGAGCGACACCCCCGCCGCCCGCTGGAGCGTGGGCGCACCCGAGGCCGGCGAGTTCGACGCCTGGCGCGAACTCTTCCGCGGCTACTGCGAGTTCTACCGGGTGCCGTGCCCGGAGGAGAAGGTCGGGCTGGTCTGGTCCTGGCTCACCGACGAGGAGCACGAGCTGGACGGGCTGCTGGTGCGCGACGCCGACGGGCGGCCGGTCGGGCTCGCCCACTACCGGCCGTTCGCCCGGCCGCTGCACGGGGCCGTCGGAGGTTTCCTGGACGACCTCTTCGTCGCGCCGGACGTGCGGGGCGGCGGGGCGGCGGACCAGCTGCTGGCCCGGTTGCGGGAGATCGCCGCCGAGCGCGGCTGGAACACCGTCCGCTGGATTACCTCGGAGACCAACTACCGGGCCCGCGCCAAGTACGACCGGGTCGCCGTCCGGACCCAGTTCCTCACCTACGACATGGCCCCGGACACCCCGGTGCGCTGACGCCGGGACCAGACCGCCGGACATCCGTTCGGACTTTCTGTTATCGGCGCGCCGCCGGGGGGTCTCCCAGGTGTCGGCACCCGACCAGCCGACCCGGAACAGAAAGCGTGACCACGTGAACAGCGACGACAGGACGACCATCCTCCCGGCCACCGGCGGCGACGGCGGCGCGGGTGGCGCCCACGGCCGGTCCGGTGGCCGAGCCGCGCGGCGGGCCGCCCAGCGCCACTCCGGTCAGGGCCGCCGGGGCCGACGGCGCGGTGGGTTCGTGCCGGTCACCGCGGTGGTCGCGGCCGTGGCGGGGACCGGGCTGATCGCCGCGCTGGCCGGCGCCGGGTACGCCGCGTACGGCGGCAAGCAGTCCGACCGGGACATGATGGGCCAGGCGATGGCCGCCGACGCGCTGATCGCCGCGGAGATCGGCACCCACGAGGGCATCCAGGTCCCCGGTACCGGGGGAGCGATCCCGGCTGCTTCGGTCTCGCCGACCGGCCCGTCGGCGACCGACCCGGCGGCCACTCCGAGTGCCACGGCCTCGCCGACCGCCACCGCCCCGGCCACCCCGACGGCTTCGGCCACCACCCCGGCCCCCACCTCCTCCGCCGCCGCCACCGCCGCCAAGGCGACCGCGAGCGAGACCCGCAGCACCCCCGCCGCGCCGACCTCCGCCCGACGGACCGCGACCACGCCCGCGACCCCGGTCGGCGGCGGCGCGGCCCCGTCGGACGCCCAGGCGGTCGTGGACCTGGTCAACGCCGAGCGCGCCAAGGCCGGTTGCGGTCCGGTCACCGCCGAACCCCGGCTGGCCACCGCGGCCCAGTCGCACAGCGACGACATGGCCGACCGCAACTACTTCGACCACGCGAGCCCCGAGGGCTACCACGCCGACCACCGGATCGAGGCCACCGGCTACCGGTGGAGCACCTGGGGCGAGAACATCGCCCGGGGCCAGAAGGACCCGGCCGCCGTGATGGACGCCTGGATGAACAGCCCCGGCCACCGGGCCAACATCCTGAACTGCGCGTTCAAGCAGCTCGGCGTGGGTGTGCGGACCGGGTCCGGCGGCCCGTGGTGGACCCAGGTGTTCGCCGCCCCGGCCTGACCCGAACGGAACTCCGTCCCGAACCGGCCGCCGTCCCGAACCGGCCGCCGTCCCGAACCCAGCGCCGCTCGGAACCCGCTCGGAACCCGCTCGGAACCCGCTCGGAACCCGCTCGGAACCCGACCCGAACCCAGCCCCGAACCCAGCCCCGAACCCCGAGCCCTGGCCCGATCCGGGCCCCGGGGCCGGGCCGATTTTCCGATTCCGCGCACATTGTTGTTATCTGATCACTCCCCACAGGTCTCCGAGGAGGCAGCGGCGGACGGAAACACGGCAAGACGGAGTGCGGACCATGAACGCTGATGTGCAGAACAGGACCGGGAGCACCCTGGTGCTCGCGGCGCAGGCCGGCGACCGGCAGGCCCAGGAGGCGCTGGTCGCCACCTGGCTGCCGCTCGTCTACAACGTGGCCGGCCGTGCCCTCGGCGGCCACGCCGACGTGGACGACGTCGCGCAGGAGACCATGATCCGGGCCCTGGACGGTCTGGACGGGCTCCGCGATCCGGACTCGTTCCGCTCCTGGCTGGTCGCCATCACCATGAACCAGGTCCGTCGCCGGCACGCCGCCGGGCAGCAGCAGGCCATCGGCGGGCTGGACGAGACCTGGGAGGTCGCCGACCCCAGGGCCGACTTCACCGACCTCACCATCCTGCGGCTGGGCCTCTCCGGCCAGCGCCGCGAGGTCGCCGAAGCGACCCGCTGGCTCGACCCCGACGACCGCGAACTGCTCTCCCTGTGGTGGCTGGAGGCCGCGGGCGACCTCACCCGCGCCGAACTCGCCGAGGCCCTCGACCTGAGCACCGCGCACACCGCCGTCCGCGTCCAGCGGATGAAGAAGCAGCTGGAAGCCGGCCGGGTCGTGGTCCGGGCCCTCAGCGCCTACCCCCGCTGCCCCGAACTGACCGAGCTCACCGCCGGTTTCGACGGCACCCCGAACTCGGTCTGGCGCAAGCGCATCGCCCGCCACATCCGCGGCTGCGGGTCCTGCGACGGCCTCGGCCGCGACCTCTTCCCCGCCGAAGGACTGCTGGCCGGCCTGGCCCTGGTGCCGATCCCGCACGGCTCGCCCGTCCTGCTGCACTTCCAGCACACCGCGGCCGCCGCCGCCCAGACCGCCGCCACCGGAGCCGGTTCGGGCGCCGGCCTGGGCACCGGTTCCGGCGCCGGCTCGGGTGCGGGAACCGGCGCGGGAGGGCACGGCGGCTGGGCCGGCACCGCCGCCCGCAAGGCCGTCCTGGCCGGCGGCACGGCCGCGGCGGTGGCCGTCACCACCCTCGCGCTGGTCTGGCCGCAGCAGAGCGAGCCGCCGGTGGCGACCGCCCCGGAGCCGACCGCTCCGGCCGCCGCCCAGGACACCCCGACCGTCGCCGCACCCGTGGCGGTGGTCCCGACCCCCGTGCCGACGCCGACCCCCACCTCGACGCCGACCCCCACGCCGACCCCGACCCGCACGGTCACTGCCGCACCGACGTCGAGCCCGGAACGCCAGCTGGTGGACCTGGTCAACGCCGAACGGGGCAAGGTGGGTTGCGCCCCCCTGCGGATCGACCCCCGGCTGCACTCCGCCGCCCAGAAGCACACGGACGACATGGCCACCCGCGGCTTCTTCGACCACGTCAACCCGGACGGCGTCCGCACCGACACCCGGATCACCGCCGCCGGCTACCGCTGGTCCCAGTGGGGCGAGAACCTCGACCGGGGCCCGACCAGCCCGGCCACGGTCCTCGCCCACTGGATGGACGGTGGCATCCACCAGTCCAACATGCTGGACTGCGGCTTCAAGGACATCGGCGTCGGCTTCGCCACCAGCCAGGCCGGAACCGCCTACTGGACCGAGGACCTCGGCGCGCCGATGTCCTGACCGGACCGGACGGTCCGCGCCGGAGCCGAGGCGACGGGCGGGCTAGGAGGGGACGACCCCGACCAGCCCGTCCGCCGACCCGGTCACGAAGCCCGTGGCGGCGTGCCCGACGACCCCGCCCGCGTCCCCGACCTGGCCGGGCACCACGTCCGGCGCGCTGCTCAGCGGCCCGGGCAGTCCCTCCTGGCCGCCCACGGCGCTGGCGTGCGCACTCGGCGCGGTGAGGGAGGCCACGACGCCCACGGCGAGCGAGGCGACGGCGAGCATGCTGCGCTTCTTCATGGCCGGTCCAACGACGCTGCGCCGGAAGGGTTACGGAGGGCGGAGCGCGGCCGGGGCCCGCGCCGGGACCTCGGACGGCCCGCGCGGGAACCGTTGGACGGCCCGCGCGCCGACCGGGACTCAGGCCGGGCGGCGGGCGGGCCGTGGCAACCACCATGGCCCCACCAGCCCCGGCCGGTCAGGGCGTGTACGCGGCGAGCGGGTGCGAACCGTCGCGCCGGGGCGTGCACCAGCAGCCCCAGCGGCGCCGTCAGAGCGTCCCGGAGCCCCGGGGCACCCCCGCCCCTCCCGTCCCCGCGCTCCCGTCCGGCCGGGTGACCGCCCCCGCCGCGCCCGAGGCCGCGGCACCGTCCGGCGCCGCGCCCACCGGTCCCACCGTCCAGTCCGGATGCCCCGGCATCGGGGGCGTGCGCAGCCCGTACAGCCAGTCGTCCAGGAAGCCGCCCAGGTCCTCCCCGGCGACCTCGGAGGCGGTGCGGACGTAGTCCTCGGTGGTCGCGTTGCCGTACCGGTACCGGCTCAGGAAGGTGCGCTCGATCCGGTCGAAGGCGTCCGCGCCGACCTTCTCGCGCAGCGCGAACAGCACCAGGGCGCCGCCGGTGTACCGCTGGCTGTCGAAGAGGTTCGCGGCGGTGGGGGAGGCGACCGCCCCGGAGTCGTGCCGCCACTGGTCGCCGAGGCCGTAGACGGCGCGCATCCGGTCGGCCAGGGTGGTGTGGCCCGCGGTGTCCGGCCAGCCGCGCTCGTAGCGGTACAGCAGGCCGTAGAAGTCGGCGTGACCCTCGTTCAGCCAGAGGTCGGACCACCTGGCCGGGGAGACGCTGTCGCCGAACCAGGAGTGCACCAGCTCGTGCATCATGTGCGAGCCGATCTCCGGCTCCGGCCGGCGCAGGAAGCCCGGCTTGTAGAGGGTCAGGGTCTGGGTCTCCAGACCGGTGAAGGCGAAGGCGTCGGGGTCGTCGGTGTCGGCGGGCAGGATGCCGTAGGCCTCGAACGGGAAGGGCCCCAGGTGCGCCTCGGCCCAGGTGAGTTGATCGGCGGTGAGGGCCAGCGCGGGTTCCAGCTCGGCGGCCCGGGCGGTCGGGACGACGTCGCGCACGGGCAGGCCGTGCGGGCCGGTGCGCTCGCGGACGGTGTAGTCGCCGACCGAGACCTGGACCAGCTCGGTGGCCATCGGCTCGCGGGAGACGTACCGGCGGGTGGTGCGGCCGTCGCCGTGCCGCTCGGTCTGCGTCAACTCGCCGCCGGCGACGCCCAGGAGAGCGTCCGGCGCGGTGACGGCGATGGTGAACCGGGCCTTGTCGCCCGGGTGGTCGTTGCACGGGAACACGGTGTGCGCGCCGTCCGGCTGTCCGGCCACCGCGAAGCCGTCGGGGGTGGGGACCCAGCCGGTGTGCGGCAGCCGGGCCCGCGGATCGGCGGTGTACTCGACCGTCAACTCGGTGGCGACGTCCGGGCGGAACGGGCTGGTGGGGGTGACGGTCAGCTTCTCGTCGTGCGTGGCGAAGGCCGCCGGCCGCCCGTCCACCCGGACGGCGCGCACCGTCAGCCCGAGCGCGTCCAGCTCCAGGCGGGCGAGCGTGCGGTCGGGCCGGGCGGTGATCACGGCGGTGCCGGCCACGGTGCGGGTGTCGGCCCGGTAGTCGAAGGCCAGGTCGTACGCGAGCGCCCGGTACCCGGTGTTCCCGAGCGAGGGGAAGACCGGATCGCCCAGCCCGGCGACGGCACCGGCCGACGGAACGCTCGCCGACAGCAGCGCCGCGCTGAGCACGAGCGACAGGAGGAGACCGGCACGGGGCCTGGGCAAGGTGATCACCGCACTTCACGAGCGGGAGCGGGCGCGGGAGCCGCCGGGACAGGAAAACCGCGCACGGATGCTAGTGGACCGCCGGGCCCGAGCAGGCGCGATCCGGCGGACCCGACGACACACGGTCGTCCCCCGGACGGCCCTCGGTGATGGCGCGGCCCCCGGCGGCCGTCTAACGTCGGCAGTGCTTCGTCCCCTGACGGACGGGGCCACGGCCGCCGGAGTTCCTGGACCAGGTCCGGCGGCCGTACTTTCACGCCCTGGCGCTCCCCGCGCGACCGCACCCCGTAGGCTGACGGCCGAGACGAGCCCCGCCCCGGACGCCAGGAGCCGCCGTGACCAGCCCAGCTTCGTACGTCCTGGTGATCGGCGAGTGCGTCGCGGACATCGTCCGGACGGATGGTGCCCCGGACCGGGTGCACCCCGGCGGCAGCCCCGCCAACGTCGCGTACGGCCTGGCCCGCCTGGGCCGCCCGGCCACCCTGCTCACCGAGCTCGGGCCGGACGCCGACGGCCGGCTGATCCGGGCCCACCTGGAGTCGGCGGGCGTGCGGGTGCGGGCCGCCGAGGTCGCCCGGACGCCCTCGGCGGTGGTCCGGCTGGACGCCCTGGGCCGGGCGCAGTACACCTTCGACATCGGCTGGACGCTCCCGCTCACCGAGGCGACCGCGCTGACCGGTGCGGCTGAGCCGACCGGTGGGACCGAGCCGACCGGGCCGACCGGCCTCGCCGAGCCGCCCGCCGCGATCCACCTCGGCTCGATCGGCGCGGTCACCGAGCCGGGCGCGGCCGCCGTGCTGGCGCTGGTGGAGCGGTGGCGCGGGCGGACGCGGATCAGCTACGACCCCAATGTCCGCCCCGCGCTGATGGGCGAGCGGGCCGAGGCCGTCCGCCGGGTCGAGCGCTGCGTGGCGCTGAGCGACCTGGTGAAGGCGAGCGACGAGGACCTGGCCTGGCTCTACCCGGGCGAGCGGCCCGACGCGGTCGCCGAGCGCTGGCTGGCCCTCGGCCCCGCCGTGGTCGCGGTGACCCTCGGCGCCGAGGGCGCCTTCGCCCGCACCGCCGAGGGCGTCCGGGCCGAGGCGCCGGCCGTTCCGGTACCGGTCGCGGACACCGTCGGCGCCGGGGACTCCTTCACGGCCGCCTTCCTGCACGCCCGGGCGAGCGGCGCCGACCTGCCGACCTGCCTCACCCACGGGGTGACGGCCGCCGCGCTGACCGTCGCCCGCCCGGGCGCCAACCCGCCCTCGGCGGAGGAGCTGGCGGCCGCCCTGGCGGACGGTCGGCAGTCCCGCTCCGACGCGGGCGCGGTCGCCGGGCGGCGTCCGAACCCGCTGGTCCGGTAGCCGGTAGCCGGTAGCCGGTGGCGCTCAACGCCCCTGCTGCTCGGGGGCGGTGAGCTCCTTGCCGTACCAGACCTCGGCGTACGGGCCGCTCTTGTAGGCCGGGATCTCCTGGTAGCCGTTCCGGAGGTAGAGCGCGCGGGCCTCGACCAGGTCGAGGCGGGTGTCGAGGACGATCCGGTCGGCGCCCAGGGCGCGGGCGGCCTCGTCGACGGCGGCGAGCAGACGGGCGCCGCCGCCGGTGCCGCGCAGGGCGGGGCGGACGTAGACGCGGGTGAGTTCGACGGTGGTGGCGTCGAGGCGCCGCAGCCCGGCGCAGGCGTGGGCGACGCCGTCGTGACGGCCGATCAGGAACACGCCGTCCGGGGCGACGAGGTCGTCGCTGGGGGTGTCGGCCAGCGCGGGCTCCAGCTCCTCGGGCGTGCCCTCCCGGCCGAAGTGCAGGCGGAAGTAGCGGTTGGCCACGTCGTAGAAGTACTCGCGCAGCAGCTCCAGGGACTCGGGGGTGGTCACGTCGGCCGTGGCGACGGACCAGAGGTCGGAGCGGAGGGGCGCGGTGTTCGTCATGCGCGCATGATCCACTTCGCGTTCCCGCCGTCGCAATCGGTTTTCGGGCGGAACCGGGCCCCGCCGGCGCGGCCGGGTCCGCGCGGTGCGGCTCGGTTCGCTCGGTGCGGTCGGCGGACGGCAAAGGAACGGCAAGGCCCACGGCGCGCCGTTGCCCCGCACGGGTGACGAGGGGATTGACGGGGGTGCGCGGCGGGGGAGCAGTGCAGCTATGGATAGACCATCAGATTGTCGGATTAACGCTGGTTTGAGGGGGCGTCAGAGCCGGGGCGGTGTGCGGACCGGGCTGCTGGCCACCGTCTGTCTCTCCGCCGTCCTCGCCGGCTGCGCCGGTCCGGCCGGCCCCGCCGCACCGAAGGCCGCCCCGGCCGCGGCGGACCCGGCGAAGGCGAACGCGGCCAAGGCAGAAGAACCGGCCAAGCCGGACCCGGCCCCCGCCGTCGAGACCGCCGCGGCACCCGGGGGCGCCGCCGGTGCAGCCGCGGTCGCCGACGCCGCCGACCGCGGCGCGGCCCGCCCGCCCGCGGCGCCGCCGATGCTGCCCGGCCTGGCCCGCCTGGAGGAGGAGACCAGCAGTGAGGCGGCCGCCCGCCAGGAAGCGGCCGCCCGGACCGCGCTGCAGACCGCGCGGCGCTGGGGCCTGGACAGCCCGCCGCTGAAGGCCCCGCCGCGCCCGGCGACCAGGGCCCGGCTCGCCCCGGTCCAGGGCGTCAAGCTCGCGGAGGGCCGCCCGCCGGTGGTCTACCGGGTGCCGACCGACGACAAGGTGGTCTTCCTGACCGTCGACGACGGAGCGGAGAAGGACCCCGCGTTCTCCCGGATGGCCGAGGAGCTGGGGATCCCGCTCAGCGCCTTCGTCTCCGACTACCTCGCCCGCGAGAACTACGGCTACTTCCGCGACCTGCACACCCAGGGCGTGGAGATCAACAACCACACGATCAACCACCGCAACCTGAAGGTCCTGGACTACGAGACCCAGCGCCAGGAGATCTGCGACCAGCAGGACCAGCTGGAGCAGCAGATCGGCGCCCGCCCCCGGCTGTTCCGGCCGCCGTACGGCGAGTACAACGACGACACGCTGCGCGCGGCGGCCTCCTGCGGGGTGCAGGCGGTGCCGATGTGGAACGAGGAGGCGTTCCCGGACCACATGGAGTGGCGCTACGACGACCGCGCGCTGCACCCCGGGGACATCATCCTCACCCACTTCCGGGGGCCCGACATCTGGAAGGCCACCATGCCGGACCTGCTGCGCAAGGTCGTCAACGACGTCACCGCGGCCGGCTTCGCGCTGGGGCGCCTGGACGACTACCTGTAGGGCCGGCGGCGCACCTCAGCCGAGCGAGAGGGCGTCGACGTACACCCAGGCGCCCTCGTGCCGCACGAAGCGGCTGTGCTCGGTGAGCACGCCCTCCTCGCCGCCCTCGGTCCAGTGCGCGCGGAACGCGACGGTGCCCTCCGCGTGGAACGCGCCGCCCTCGGTGGCGGAGACCACCTCCAGCCGGGTCCAGCACAGCGCCGGGTCGAAGTCGACCTCGGCGGGCCGGGTGTCCGGGTGCCAGGTCCGCAGCAGGTACGCCTCGTCCTGCGCGGCGAAGGCGCTGAACCGGGAGCGCATCAGCGACTCGGCGGTGGTCGCCGCCGCCCGGCCGCGGTGCAGCCGCCCGCAGCAGTCGCCGTAGGCGGCGGGCAGGCCGCACGGGCAGGGGGAGGAGGGCAGCAGCCGCGGGGCGGCGGTGCGGGGCGCGGAACGGCGTCTGGACATGCGGTCCATTCTCCCCCACCCCGGGTGCCCCCGGCCGCCCGGGACCGGACGGGTGGAGGGCCTGCCGCCCCGGTGCGCCGGGGGGCAGGCCCTCCGCGTCACGCGGGGCGGCGGAACGCGTAGTTGAACTCGGCGCTGCCGAAGTGCCCCATCATCCGGAGCCACAGGGGCATCAGCATCTCCGTCGCCCGGGCGGCCGTGATGTCCCCGAGGTCGATGATCCACTCGGCCGGCCAGCCGAAGCCGCCGAGCAGCGCGACGGTCTCGGCCTTGGCCGCCGCGTCGTCGCCGGCGATGAACAGGTTGTGCTCACCGGCCAGCCGGCCCGGCGCCACCATCACCGCGCAGTTGACGGTGTTGAGCGCCTTCACCACCCGGGCCTCGGGGAACTCGCGCTGGATCTGCTCCCCGACGCTGTCGGTGTTCACCGGGTCGAGCGTCACCTCGCCCCCGGGGCCGAAGACCAGCGGGTTGGAGACGTCGATCAGCAGCTTCCCCGCGAGGTGCTCCGCGCCGGCGGCCCGCAGCGCTGCCAGGGCGACCGTCCCGCCGGTGGCGTTCACCACCACCTCGCCGAAGGCGGCCGCGTCGGCGAAGGTCCCGCTCCGGGCGTCGGGTCCGGCCTGCGCGGCCCAGGCCAGCCCCTTCTCGTTGTCCTTGCTCCGGGAGCCCAGCGTCACCTGGTGGCCGAGCGAGACCAACTCGCTCCCCAGCGTCTGTCCGACCATGCCCGTGCCGATGATTCCGATGCGCACTGTTTCCCCGTCTCATCAGGAAGCGGCCCGTCCCGGTCGGACGTGCCGGCGACGACCATAGTTGACCGGGCGTCAGGACAGCGGGACCGTCCGGATCGCGTTCCGGATCCGCGTTCCGGATCCGCGTTGGGGGTTCGCGTTCGGGGTGCGCGTCCCGGGGCACGCCCCCACCTCGATGGTGAGCATCGCGACCACGGCGACCGCCAGGGCCGCCGCGGGGAGGAGGGTGACCAGCACCCGTCCCCGGCGGACCGGGTAGACGAGGGGCCGCTGGAGGACGATCAGGGCCGGGCTCGTGAGCAGCCCGTAGTCCACCCCGGCCAGGTGGGCGCGGGTGGGGTCGCATTGCGCGGAGGCCCGGCGAGTCGTCGGATGCCCTCCGGTGGTCACTGGTAGTAGTTGCCTGCTTGCGGAGCGATCCGCCGCAGAACCAACTCCCGCGCGGCCGACCAGGCGGGACGACTCGACACGAGGAGCGGTCATGGGTGGCAGACAGCGTCCGCCGGGAGCGCGGAACCCTCGCCGGGGCAGGTCCGCCGGCAGCGGCGGCCGGGCGGACCGCCGGGTGGAGTTCGCCCGGATCGAGGGGTTCCTGGCCTGGGAGGCGGAGGTCGCGGCGGCCGAGCGGGACGCCCGCGCCTTCGCCGGGCAGTTCCCCTGGCTCCCGGCCGCGGAGCGGGAGAACCTCGAACTGGCCTACACCGCCGACCGGTTGCGCTACGCCGAGGAAGTCGTGGACCGCGCCGTCGAGCGCTGCCGCCGGCTGGCCGCCCGTTACCGCGCCGAATGCCGCCGGATCTGCACCCGCTGGGCGGCGCTCTGCGTCTCCGTGACCCTGGCGGCGGCGCTGTTCGCCGTCGTCCCGGCGGCCCTGCGGGGCTGAGCCCGCCGGGGCCGCCCGGCCCGTCCGCACGACGAGGGCCCGCCGCGCCGACAACGGCGCCGCGGGCCCTCGTGCGGTCCGGAGCGGGATCAGTGGTGGCCGTGGCCGCTGGTGACCTCCGCGTGCTCCTCGGCGGTGGGCTTGGCGATCTGACTGCCCTGGCCGTAGAGGCCGCGGGACAGCTTCACCCGGGCGCGGGTGAACAGGCCGGCCTTGCGGACCACCCCGTTCTCGTCCACCTCCGGCGGCAGGACCGACGGCTGCGGCTGGTCGTGCGCCGTGAGGGTGAAGAGCCGGCCCGGCGGCAGTGGGGCGTGGATCTCGACGTACTCGCCGTGCTGGAGGCGCTTGATGACGCCGGTCTCCCGGCCGTGCAGCACCTTCTCCCGGTCCCGCCGCTGCAGGCCCAGGCACCACCGCTTGGTGATCACGAAGACGACCACCGGTACGGCGAAGAAGCCGATCCGCACCGCGTAGGTGATCGTGTTGATCGAGAGGTGGAAGTGGGTGGCCAGCAGGTCGTTGCCGCCGCCGGCCAGCAGGCTCAGGTAGAGGCCCATCCAGGCCGCGCCGAAGGCGGTGCGGACCGGGGCGTTGCGCGGCCGGTCCGCGATGTGGTGCTCGCCGCGGTCCCCGGTGACCCACGCCTCCAGGAACGGCCAGCTCCAGATGGCCAGCAGCACCATCGGGAAGACCACCAACGGGATGAACACCCCGAGGTTCAGCGTGTGGCCGCCCCAGACGCTGACCTCCCAGCCGGGCATCACCCGGACCAGGCCCTCGGAGAAGCCCATGTACCAGTCCGGCTGGGCGTCCGTGGACACCTGGTCGGGCCGGTACGGGCCGTACGCCCAGATCGGGTTGACCGTGGCGATCGCCGACATGAACGAGACCGCGCCGAAGACCAGGAAGAAGAAGCCGCCCGCCTTGGCCGTGTAGACCGGCAGCAGCGGCATGCCGACCACGTTGTCGTTGGTCCGGCCGGGCCCGGCGAACTGGGTGTGCTTGTGGTAGAAGACCAGGATCAGGTGCGCCGCGAGCAGGCCCACCATGATCCCCGGGATCAGCAGGATGTGGACGGTGAACAGCCGCGGGATGATGACGAAGCCGGGGAACTGCCCGCCGAAGATGAAGAACTGCAGGTAGGTGCCGACGATCGGGACGGACAGGATCGCGCCCTCCATGAACCGGATGCCGGTGCCGGAGAGCAGGTCGTCCGGCAGCGAGTAGCCCATGAAGCCGTCGAACATGCCGAGGAACAGCAGCAGCGCGCCGAAGATCCAGTTGATCTCGCGCGGCTTGCGGAACGCGCCGGTGAAGAAGACGCGCATCATGTGCGTCAGCATCGCGGCGACGAAGACGATCGCCGCCCAGTGGTGGATCTGGCGGATCAGCAGGCCGCCGCGGATGTCGAAGCTGATGCCGAGCGTCGAGGCGTAGGCCTCCGACATCTGGACGCCCTTGAGCGGCACGTACGAGCCCTCGTAGATGACCTCGCTCATGCTCGGCTGGAAGAACATGGTCAGCCAGACACCCGTGATGATGATGATCACGAACGTGTAGAGCGCGATCTCGCCCAGCATGAAGGACCAGTGGTCCGGGAAGATCTTGCGCAGGTTGGACTTGGCCAGGGCGTAGATGCCGAGTCGGCCGTCGGTCCAGTCGGCCAGGGCCTCGGCCTTGTTCGCGGGCTTGGCGCGCGTGCTGGTCACCGGTCCCGGCTGCGACTGCTGGTCGGCTCTCACGACGGGCTCCCCGGCGTCCTCGGCGTGCCGTGCTGGAGCCCCGTCGGCGGGAACGCCGGCCGGCGAAGTGTTGTGATCATGGGACCTCTCGATACGGGCCCGCCGGTCGGACCGGCGCGCGGACCGGACCGGCCCGCCGGACTCGTTGCTCAGGGTGATGGATCGCTTACTCTGACATGCTGTCGGCAGGGGGCCGACTGTGCACGTCCATCGGTCCGTCCGGCCGCTCGTGTCGGGCCGGACGGGGGGCCCTGACGCCCGATCGGTCGGCCGCCGGTCGGGCCAACGGGTGTCGATGCTGCGGTCGGGTGCCGTTGGAGCGGTCCGGCGCGCGCCGCGTCCGGGGGTCGCGCGGTCCACGGCCTACGCTGCGCCAATGGTGGATCACCGTGAACTCTTCGAGGACGTCACCGAGGCCCTGGCCCGTGCCGGGTTCGACACCGTGCCGGGTTCCTCGCCGCTGTGGATCGACCGCCGCCCCGAGGGCGTGGCGGTCGGCTGGACACCGGGTGCGGAGCCGGACGGGCCGCCCACCCGGGAGGCGTGCGCGGCACTGAGCGGCGCGGCCGCGCTCGTGCTGCGCGAGTGCGGCTACCTGGTCGCCGAGACGGAGGCGGGCGACCTGCTGGTGCGCTCCGCCGAACCGGTGACGGTCCCGGCCGAGCCGGAGCCGGTGCCCGAGCAGTGGTGGGGGTGACGGCGCGGGCGGGGCGCGCCGTGACGCGCCCGGCCCGTCGACCGCTCCGACGTGCGGATTTGGGGGACGCACGGGTGTACCCATACCGAACCCTTACCTGAAGCGGGGGTGCAGTTGACCGGCGCGGCTCTAAGGTTTGCCTAAGCTAAGTCGAAGCGCCCTGGACCACGACGTCCGGGGCGTTCGGCGTGCCGCTCCACCGCCACCGCGGCGGGGCGAGACAGGTGACGGCCCGGGCTTGCCCGGGGGAGGAGCCCGCGGCATGTGGGATGAGGCGTTTCCCAGCTTCCTGATCGGGTTGCGCGAGGGCCTGGAAGCCGGACTGATCGTGTCGATCCTGATCGCCACGTTGGTCCGGGCGGACCGGAAGCCCCGGCTGCCCCAGGTGTGGACGGGCGTCGCGGCGGCCGTCGCGCTCAGCCTGAGCTTCGGCGCGGTGCTCACCTTCACCGCCGCCAACCTCTCCGGCCACGCCCAGGAGGCCTTCGGCGGGGTGCTCAGCCTGATCGCGGTCGGCTTCGTCACCGCGATGGTGTTCTGGATGCGCCGCTCGGCCCGCACCCTCTCCGCCGAACTGAAGGAGAAGGTCCAGGCCTCGCTGGCGATGGGCGCCGGCGCGCTGGTCCTCACCAGCTTCCTCGCGGTCGCCCGCGAGGGCCTGGAGACCTCGCTCTTCCTCTGGACCAACGTGCGCACCGCCGGGGAGTCCACGGGCCCGCTGCTCGGCGCGGCCGTCGGCCTGGTGCTCTCCACCGGGCTGTGCTGGGGGCTGTACCGGCGGGCGTTGAAGATGAACCTCACCCGGTTCTTCACCGTCACGGGCGCCGGTCTGATCGTCGTCGCGGCGGGTGTGCTCGGCTACGGCCTGCGCGACCTGCAGGAGTCCGGTCTGGTCGGCGGCGGCAGCGCGTACGCCTTCGACCTGAGCGGGCACCTGGACGCCTCGTCCTGGTACGCCACGCTCGTCCAGGGCACGCTCAACCTGACCGTCACCATGACGGTCCTGCAGGTCGTCGGCTACGTCGCCTACCTGGGCGTGGTCATGACGATGTTCGTCGAGGGCGTCCGGGGCGGCGCGGGGGCTCCGGCTGCCGCGAAGCCCGGCGGGGCTGCGGCGTCCGGTGCGTCCGGTGCGTCCGGCGCGTCCGGCGCGACCGTCGGGGAGGAGGCCGGGTCGGGGCGCCCCGGACGTCCGCGCTGGGTGCTGCCGACCGCCCTGGTCGCCGTCCCGGTGGTGGTGGCCGGCGCCGTGATCGCGATCAGCGACGGCAAGCAGGGCGGCTCCGCCACCGTCACCGTCTCCGAGCAGGACTGCGGCAGGGGCTTCGGCACCCCGCAGGCCGGCCAGCAGGTGTTCCAGCTGCACAACGCCGGCGACAAGGTCTCCGAGGTGTACCTGGTCGACCCCGGCACCGGTGCGGTCTACGGCGAGGTCGAGGGCCTGGCCCCCGGCACCACCCGGGCCCTGACCGCCACCATCGGGGCGGGCGACTACGCCTGGCGCTGCGTGCCGACCGGCGGAAAGGCCGTCACCTCCGCCGCCGTGCACCTCGCCGGCGGCGGCGCGGTCAAGGCCGTCAAGCCGGTCTCCGAGGACGACCTCAAGGGCCCGCTCGACAGCTACCAGGCGTACGTCGTCCAGGGCCTCGCGACCCTCATGACGCAGACCCAGCAGCTCCAGGCCGACGTGCACTCCGGCGACCTCGCCACCGCCGAGGCCGACTGGCTCACCGCGCACCTGCAGTACGCCTCGCTCGGCGCCGCCTACGGCACCTTCGCCGACCTCGACGGCAAGATCGACGGGCGCCCGGACGGCCTCGCCGACAAGTACCGGGACCCGGGCTTCACCGGCTTCCTGCGCCTGGAGTACGGCCTCTGGCACGGCCAGTCCGCCGCCGAACTGACGCCCGTCGCGGACGAGCTGGCGCAGAACGTCGCCAAGCTGGCGCACGACTTCCCGGCCCAGGACTTCGACCCGGCCGACCTGCCGCTGCGCGCCCACGAGATCCTGGAGAACACCCTCCAGTTCGAGCTGACCGGCGACACCGACATGGGCAGCGGCAGCAACCTGGCCACCGTCCGGGCCAACCTGGCCGGCACCCAGGAGCTGCTGACCCTGCTGCAGCCGCTGCTCGACGAGCGGGACCCGCAGCTGCTGGTCCGGGTGAACGCCGGGATGAAGCGGGTCGGTGACCTTGTCGCCGCCGCGCACCGGCCCGAGGGCTGGACCCCGGTCGACCGGTTGCCCGCCGACGCCCGCCGTCAGCTCAACGGCGCCACCGGCCAGCTGCTCGAAGACCTCGCCCCCATCCCCGCCCTGCTCGAGATCCGGAAGGCCGCCTGATGACCGACCACACCGCAGCCGCCGGCTCCTGCCCGTTCCCGCACGCCGACACCTCGGCAGCCCTTCCGGCCGTCGCCGACGGGGCCTCGGCGCAGAGCGGCTGTCCGGCCGGCCCGGCCCGGCGCAGCTTCGTCCGGGCCGCGCTCGGCGCGGGGGCCGGCGCGGCCGTGCTCGCGGGCGGCGCCCTCACCCTCGCCGCCGGTCCGGCCGCCGCCGGGGACGGCCGGCCGGCGAAGGGCGGGGCGGTCCCGTTCCACGGCGCCCACCAGGCCGGGATCACCACCCCGGTCCCCGGCTACGCGGCCTTCGTCTCGTGCCAGGTGATCGCCCAGGACCGTACGGGCCTCGAAGGCCTCCTCAGGACCCTGACCGAGCGGATCCGCTTCCTCACCGCCGGCGGCACCCCGCCCGACCTCGGCGTCGGCGCGCCGCCCGCGGACAGCGGCATCCTGGGCCCGACCGTCCCCACCGACAACCTGACCGTCACCGTCGGCGTCGGCGCCTCGCTCTTCGACGACCGCTACGGGCTGGCCGGGGCCAAGCCGCTCAAGCTGACGCCGATGAAGACCTTCCCCAACGACAACCTGCAGGCCGCCGAACTGCACGGCGACCTCTCGCTGCAGATCTGCGCCGACCGTCAGGACACCGTGCTGCACGCGCTGCGCGACATCACCCGGCACACCCGCGGCGCGATGCAGATCCTCTGGCGCATCGACGGCTTCCAGAACCAGTCCCGCCCGGACGGCGCCCAGCGCAACCTGCTCGGCTTCAAGGACGGGATCGTCAACCCGGACACCGGCTCGTCCCGGGAGATGGACCGGCTGATCTGGGTGAACGGCGCGACGGGCGAGCCCGCCTGGGCCGTCGGCGGCAGCTACCAGGTGATCCGGATCATCCGGATGCTGATCGAGTTCTGGGACCGGGTCACCCTCACCGAGCAGGAGAAGATGTTCGGCCGTCGGCGCGACACCGGCGCGCCGCTCGACGGCCACCGGGAGACCGACGCGCCGGACTACGCCAAGGACCCGGACGGCAAGGCGATACCGCTCGACGCGCACATCCGCCTGGCCAACCCGCGCACCGCCGACACCGACGACTCGCGCATCCTGCGCCGCGGGTTCAACTACGACCGGGGCGTCGACGCGGCCGGGAACCTGGACATGGGCCTGGTGTTCTGCTGCTACCAGCAGGACGTGGCGCGGCAGTTCGAGGCCACCCAGACCCGGCTGATCGGCGAGCCGCTGGTGGACTACATCTCGCCGACCGGCGGCGGGTACTTCTTCGTGCTGCCGGGCGTGAAGGACGAAGCCGACTGGCTCGGGCGGGGGTTGCTGACGTCCGTCCCGGCGTGAGGTTCGCCCGTGTCGGTCCTTCGTCAGCCGTCAGCCGTCAGCCGTCGAGGGTGAAGCCGATCACCGCGCCGCCGCCCTCCCGGTTGGCGGCGAAGGCGGCGCCGCCGTGCGAGCGGGCCACCTCGTGCACGATCGCCAGGCCCAGCCCCGAACCGGGCAGGCTGCGGGCGGCGGTGGCGCGGTAGAAGCGGTCGAAGACCCGGTCGAGGTCGGCCTCGTCGATGCCCGGGCCGCGGTCGCGCACCTCCACCCGGCGGCCGCGCACCACCACCTCGATCGGGCCCGCGCCCGCCGGGTCGAACTTGGCGGCGTTGTCGAGCAGGTTGCCCACCGCACGGGCCAGCGCGTCGGGCCGGGCGGTGACCACGGTGTCGTCCGCGTCCACCAGGATCTCCCGGTCGCTGCGCCGCCGGGCCTGGGCGGCGGCCGCGCGGACCACCTCGGCCAGGGCCACCTCGGTCGGCAGCTCGTCCGCCCTGCGGTCCGCGGCGAGCGCCACCAGCTCCTCCACCAGCTGGGTCAACTCCCGTGCCTCCTCGGCCAGATCGGCCATCAGCGCGGCGCGCTCGGCGGGCGGCAGCCGGTCCAGGGCGGGGAGCACGGCGAGGTTGGTGCGCAGGCTGGTCAGCGGGGTGCGCAGTTCGTGTCCGGCGTCCTGGACGAGGCGGCGCTGGTTCTCCTTGACCGTGGCGAGCCGGACCAGCATCCGGTCGAAGGCGCGGCCGAGCCGGCCCACCTCGTCCGTCCCGGAGGCGGGCACCGGGACGTCCAACCGGCCGCTGGTGGCGACCAGTTCGGCCGCGGCGGTGAGCCGGACCAGCCGGCCGGAGATCCCCCGGGCGAGCAGCCAGCCGGCCCCGCCCGCGAGCACCGCGACGACCGCCACCAGGGTGGCGGTGCGGGCCCGCAGCGCGGCCAGCAGGTGCTCGATGGGCCCGACCTGCTGGATGATCTGGACCGCGCCGCGGCGGCCGCCGAGCGAGACCACGCCCACCCGCAGCGCGTCGCCGTGCAGCCGGCGCATCCCGGTCGCGGTGCGGCCCGGCTCCTCGGCCCGGGCGAGTTCGCGGTCGGCCGGGGTCGACGGCAGGTCGAGCCGTGCGGTGCCGGGGAGCACCCGGGCCTCCGGGTCGAGCGCCTGGGAACTGGCCCGGATCGGGCGCAGCAGGTCGGCGCTCAGACCGCTGGGGCCGGCGAAGTCGCCCGGGAACAGGGCCTCCCGACCGACCTGCTGTTCCACGGAGGCGACGGCCGCGTTGAAGTCGGCGCTCTCGTCGTCCCGGATCAGCCGGGCGGCGGCGTGGTAGCCGAGGGCGCCGATCAGCACGGCGACCAGGGCGGCGATCGCGGCGAAGGCGAGCGAGAGGGTGGCGTGCAGGCCCGGGCGCGGCAGGCGCGGGCGGCGGCGCGCCGGGCCGGTCACGGCTCGCGCAGCGTGTAGCCGACGCCGCGGACGGTGTGGATCAACGGGGTCAGGCCGGGTCGGTCGAGCTTGCGGCGCAGGTAGCCGATGAAGACGGCGAGGTTCTTCGAGCCGGGGCCGAAGTCGTAGCCCCAGATCTGCTCGTACAGGGTGGCCTGGTCGAGGACGGCCCCGCTGTGCCGGGCCAGCAGCTCCAGCAGGTCGAACTCGGTGCGGGACAGCTCCAGTTCCTCGCCGGCCCGCCAGGCCCGCCGGGCGGGCGGCTCGATCCGCAGGTCGGCGACGGTCAGGACCTCGGCGACGGCCGTGCTCCCGGAGGCCGGGGCCGGTTCGTTGCGGCGCAGCAGGGCGCGCAGACGGGCGAACAGCTCGTGCACGTCGAAGGGTTTGACCAGGTAGTCGTCGGCCCCGGCGTCGAGCCCGGCGATCCGGTCCGGGACCTCGACCCGGGCGGTGAGCATCAGCACCGGGGTGCGGTCGCCGTCGGCCCGCAGCCGGCGGCAGACCTCCAGGCCGTCCGGCTCGGGCATCATCACGTCGAGCAGCAGGACGTCCGGGCGCTGTTCGGCGAGGACAGCCAGGGTCTGGGTGCCGTTGGCGGCGATCCGCACCCGGTAGCCCTCCAGCATCAGCGCGCGGACGAGCGAGTCGCGGATGGCCCGGTCGTCCTCGGCGATCAGCACGGTGTGGGTCATGGCGAGGATTCTCCCTGGCGTGCTCACGGCGGTTTCGCGCGGGTCGGTGGCGGTGGTCGGGCGGGTGCGTCCGGTCGCGCTTTCGCCCGCTGCTTCGCAGGCGTACGGTGGCCACACGGTGGCGTGCCGCCGGGCGGGCCGCCGGGTCAGTGTCGGCACGCCCTGCCGGAGGCCGCGATGGCAGACCGGATGGCCTTCCTCAACACCGCGCGCGCGGAGCGGGCGCGGCGGGACGCGCGGGAACGGCTGGGGGACTGGCGGGAGGTGTACCGGCCGGGGGCGCTGCTGCCGGTGGTGGGCGGACAGGCGGAGCGGTGCATGGACTGCGGACTGCCGTTCTGCCACAGCGCCTGCCCGCTGGGGAACCTGGTGCCGGACTGGAACCGGCTGGTGGCGGCGGCCGACTGGCGGGCCGCGGCGGCCCGGCTGCTGGCCACGAACAACTTCCCGGAGTTCACCGGGCGGCTCTGCCCGGCGCCCTGCGAGAGCGCCTGCGTGCTGGCGATCGACGGGGCCGCGGTGACGATCAAGAACGTGGAGCTGGCGATCGCCGACCGGGCCTGGGAGGAGGGCTGGGACGGGCCCCGGCCGCCCGGGCGGGACGGCGGGCGGGAGAGCGGGTGGCGGGTCGCGGTGATCGGTTCGGGGCCGGCCGGGCTGGCCGCCGCCCAGCAGCTGACCCGGGCCGGGCACGCCACCACGGTGTACGAGCGGGCCGACCGCCCGGGCGGGCTGCTGCGGTACGGCATCCCGCCGTTCCGGCTGGAGAAGCACCGGCTGGAGCGTCGGCTGGACCAGCTGCGGGCCGAGGGGACCGCGTTCCGCACCGGAGTCTGGGCCGGTCGGGACGTGCCGGGCGAGGAACTGCGGGCCGGGTACGACGCGCTGGTCGTCGCGGTGGGGGCGACCGCCTGCCGGGAGCTGCCGGTGCCCGGCCGCGACCTGCCCGGCGTGCACCAGGCGATGGAGTACCTGACCTGGGCGAACCGGACGGACGAGGGCGACTGCCCGGCCTCGCCGGTCTCCGCCGAGGGCCGCCACGTGGTGATCGTCGGTGGCGGGGACACCGCGGCCGACTGTCTGGGCACGGCGCTGCGCCAGGGCGCCGCCTCGGTCACCCAGTTGGACATCAACGCGCGTCCGCCGGGGCGCCGGGCGGCCGGGCAGCCCTGGCCGGTCCACCCCAAGGTGTACCGGGAGACCACCTCGCACGAGGAGTCCGGGGCCGCCGCGGCCGGGCCCAGGGTGTTCGCGGCGGTCACCGTGGGCTTCGAGCCGGGCGCGGACCAGCGGCTCGGCGCCGTCCGCTTCGCCGAGACCGAGCCCGCCGACCGCAGCCCGCGGGCCGGCACCGAGCGGACCCTTCCGGCGCAGCTCGCGCTGCTCGCCCTGGGTTTCAGCGGGCCCGAGCCGGACCAGCGGCTGTTCGCCCAACTCGGCCTCGCCATCGGACCGGAGGGCGCGTTGACCAGGGACGAGGGTTTCGGCACCGCGGCGGAGGGCGTGTTCGTCGCGGGTGACGCCGGGCGCGGGCAGTCGCTCGTGGTGTGGGCGATCGCCGAGGGGCGGGCGGCCGCCGCGGCGGTGGACCGCTACCTGCGGGGGCGGACCGAACTCCCCTCGCCGATCCGGGCCTCGGAGCGGCCGCTCACGTTGTGAGGGCGCTCCGAGGGGCGTTCTGCCGGTGGTGCGGAGGATCGTTCTGCGGGTCGTTCTGCGCGTCGTTCTGCGCGTCGCTTCGCTGGTTGTGCGGAGGGTCGTTCCGGTCGGGGTCGGGAGTGCGGTCGGAGCCGCCGGGTGGGGTGTCAGAACAGCGGCAGGCGGCGGAGGAAGACGTCCGGGACGTGGTTGGTGTCGCCGGGGACGAGGGCGCCGTCGGGCGAGGTGAACACCACCGCGGTGCCGAAGGCGTCGACGAACGGGCCGTCCGAGCCGGCGCCCTGGGAGCCGTCGTCCGCCAGGTCGACCCGCTCGGTGCGGCCGGTCCACAGGTCGTGGCGGAAGATGTCCGAGGCCTGGTTGGTGTCGCCGGGAACGAGGTTGTCCGCCCAGGAGGAGAAGAAGACCCAGCGGTCGTCCGCCGTCATCCGGGCGGCGAGGGAGTCGGCGGTGGTCTTGGTGCCGGGCAGGCCGGTGCTGATCAGGGTCTCGGTGCCCAGCTTGAGGTCGCGGGCGTAGACCTCGAAGTGGCGGTCGAACTGGCTGTCGCCGTGCAGCACCCAGGAGGAGTAGACGGCGTAGCGGCCGTCCGGGCTCATCGAGGGGTTGACCGCGCCCCGGTAGCCGCCGTTGCCGTCCGGGCTGGCCAGCTGGGTCCGCCCGGCGCGCAGGTCGCGGACGTACAGCGGGTAGGTGCGCGGCTTGAGGATGGCTGCCCGGGCGCCGGCCCGGAGGGAGTCGGTGCGGGGGGAGTCGGTGCGGAGGGAGCTGGTGGGGCGCGGGCCGGGGCGGAGGGAGTCGGTGGTGAACTCCTCGTCGGAGCCGGCGGCGAGGCGGGCGACCGCGTTCGGGGAGAGGGCGTCGGGCCGGTTCGGGGCGATGAGGTTGGTGGCCTTGGAGATGAAGACGACGGTGGTGCCGTCGGCGCTGATCTCGGGGTCGGTGGAGGAGGCGTCCGCCTCCTTGCCGTCGGCGCCGACGCTGACCAGGGTGGTCTCGCCGGTGCGGAGGTCGGAGACGTAGATGTTGCCGCCGAACCAGGTGACCGTGCCGGGGGCGAGGTCGCTGCGGTTGGACTGGTAGACGACGGAGCGGCCGTCCGAGCTGATCGACGGCTGGGCGGACACCTTGTTCGTCTGCGGTGCCCCCGGGGTCCGGGGGGCGGAGACCAGGCTGGTCCGGCCGGTCCAGCGGTCGTGGACGTAGACGTCCGCGGAGCCGAGGACGGCGCCGGGCGCGAGGTTGGTGGCGTAGGAACTGAACGCCACGTAGCGGCCGTTGCCGCTGATGGTGGCCTCGTAGGAATCGCCGTCGGCCTGCACGCCGTCCGGTCCGGTGTCGACCCGCTCGGTGCGGCCGGTCCAGAGGTCGCGGACGAAGACGTCGGACTTGCCGTTGGTGTCACCGGGGACCAGGTTGGTGGCGTCCGAGGTGAAGACGGCGTAGCGGCCGTCGGCGCTCAGGCCGCCGGCCTGCGAGGCGCCGTCGGGCTGGGCGTGGCCGAGGCCGACGGACACCCGCTCGGTCCGGGCGGTCGGCCGGGCGGACTCGGACGGGGTTCCGTGCGACGGGGTTCCGTGCGACGGAGTCGCTTGGGCGGGTGCGGCGACGGCGACGGCCAGTGCGGCGGCCGCGAGGGTGCAGGCTGCGCGCAGTGGGCGGCGGATACGGGTCATCTGGTCCCCTCCCCTGGGATCGGCCGTGCCGCGTCGGCGGTGGCGCCGAACTCCCCTGCGGCCGGCTCGGGGTGAGCCAACCGCCAGGAGGGGCGGATGGTCAACGGTTGTGCACCGGGAGTGGCGCATTCATGCCAGGGCGCCGCAGACGCGGTCGGGTCGAGTACGTACGGACCTTGCGGCGATCCGGCGACGGGGGTGTCAGGAGATGTGCGTACGGTGACCGGACGGGTGGGGGTGCGCGGGGGCGTCGGGCGTAGGGGCGTCGGGGCGTGCTGACGCCGGGGTGTGGTGATGTCCGGGTGTACGTCATGGGGTGGGCTCCACGGAGGGTTCGGCAGCGGGTTCGGTGGTCGGCTCGACCCGGTGCGCGCGCTGGTCGTAGCGCCAGAGCGCGGGGATCGCGGCGGACAGCGCGGCGGCGCTGCCGAAGCAGAGCAGGCCGCCGGTGCGCAGGGCGGCGCGGATGCCCTGCCGGGCGGCGAGGCCACCGGCCCGCAGGTCGCCCAGGGCCGGCCCGGCGGAGCCGATCAGCATCTCCAACCCGGCGGAGCGGCCCCGGAATTCGTCCGGTATGGACCGGTTCCAGATCGCGCTGCGGAAGGTGTCGCCGATCCAGTGCGCGCCGCCGGCGACGACCAGGCAGAGCAGCACGGTCCACAGGCCCGGGGCGAAGGCGGCCGCGGCCGTCGCCGCGCCGACCAGTGCGGTGGAGAGCACGACCGGCCGGCCGTGCCGGTGCACCCGCTCGGTCCAGCCGCCGGTCGCGGCGGCGATCAGGCTGCCCGCGGCACCGGCCGAGTAGGGCAGGCCGAGCGCCCAGGTCGCGTCCAGGCCTTCGGCCAGGAACGGGAACAGCGCGGTGGGCAGGGCGAAGACGGTGGCCGCGAGGTCGGCCAGGTAGCTGCCGATCAGGTCGGGCCGCCGCGCGGCGTACCGGGCGCCCTCGACGAACTCGCCCGGCCGTGGCCTCTCGGCGTCCCGTTCCGAGGGGACGGGCCGGATCCGGGCGAGCAGGGCGATCGCCTGGGCGGCCGTTTCGAACACGTCACCCGGAGGAGTGATTCGGCACGATGCGCCGGACCTCGTCCGGTCGGGCGCCTACACTCGGGAACGCCGGACCCACCCGGCTGGTCGGGAAGGAGTCCTGTGCCGTCCTGCGGCCCCGAACGCGCTCCCGTCGGCGATGCGCGGCTCCGCTGGTGATCGACTCCCGGCTCAGAGCCGTCGACGACGGCAAGGCCCAGCGGGACCCGGAACGGCGGCGGATGGCCGACGAGGTCGCCGCGTCCTTCAGCCCTTCTCCCGTCGACCGCGACCGCGGTGACCATCCCTTCTCCGTGATCGGCGATCCCGTCCTGGCCGTCGCCGACAAGCGCCGCGGCCTGCTCGCGGTGGCCGGTGCGGACGAGTACGACGAGGCGCGGACGATCGGCGTCTTCCACGTCACCGACCGGGCCCGGCTCCGTCGGCTGCTGCGGTCGGAGTTCCCCGTCCACGCGATGGCCTTCCACCCGACGCGCCCCCTGCTCGCGGTGGGAACGGGCGAGTACGACGGCGGCTACTTCTTCGAGGGGGAGCTCCTGCTCGTGGACCTGGAGACCGGCACCACGCGGTCGTTGATCGAGCACGCCCTCGGCCGACTGGTCCTCGGGGTGGACTGGCTGGACGACCGGGACCTGCGCGTCCTGATGGCGCCTCCCGACGACTGGAAGGACCCGAAGGCCCACGCGGAGGGTCACGTCGCGGTGGTGAGCCGCGCTGACTGGACCGCCGTCGGTGCCGGGTCGCTCACCGGCCGGGACCTGGCGGGCCCACGGGTGCCGGCCCCGCGCCCCGACGGTCGTGCGGCCGCCCGGAAGGTGGTCGCCGGGCTGATGGCACCGCAGAGCCGGCGACACCATGCGAAGGGGAAGCGCGGATGAGCTGAGGTGAGCTGAGCTCAGGTGAGGGAGCGGACGGCCTGCCCGGCCCGGATCAGCCGGTGCGGGCGGCCCTCAGGGCCTCGCGCAGTCGGCCGTCCGCGGCGGTGAGGAGTCGGGCGGCGGTGGGGGCGTCCAGGTCGGCGAGCAGGAGCAGGATCGCGTCCTTGGCCCGTCCGCCGGTCGCGGTGAGGGCGTGGCGGACGGCCTCCTCGTCGGCGCCGGTGGCCTCGGCGACGATCCGCCGGGCGCGCTCGCGCAGCTTGGCGTTGGTGACCCGGACGTCGACCATCAGATTTCCGTACGTCCGGCCGAGGCGGACCATGACCGCCGTCGACAGCATGTTCAGCACCAGCTTCTGCGCGGTGCCCGCCTTGAGCCGGGTCGAGCCGGCCAGCACCTCGGGGCCCACCTCCACCTCGACGGCCAACTCGGCGGCGGCCACCAGTGCCGAACCGCGGTTGCAGGCCAGCCCGACGGTCAGCGCGCCGGCGGCCCGGGCGGCGCGTACGGCCGCCACCGCGTACGGCGTGCGGCCGGAGGCGGAGACACCGACCAGGGTGTCGGCGGGGGTGAGGGCGAGTGCGGCCACGTCGGCCCCGGCGAGTTCGGGGCGGTCCTCGGCACCCTCGGCGGCCTCCGTCACGGCCGGCCGACCGCCGGCGATGAGGGCCACCACGAGTGCCGGATCGGTGCCGAAGGTCGGCGGGCACTCGGCGGCGTCCAGCACTCCGAGCCGGCCGGCCGTACCCGCCCCGGCGTAGACCAGCCGTCCGCCGCGCGCCATCCGGCCGGCCACCGCGTCGACCACGGTGGCGATCCGCTCCAACTGCCCGGCGACGGCGGCGGGGACGGTGCGGTCCTCGGTGTTCATCAGGCGGAGCAGGTCGGCGGTGGGCAACTCGTCGATGGCGGCCCAGTCGGGGTGGACGGTCTCGGTGAGCGGTGCGGCCGGGCGGTTCGTGCGGTCGGGGTCCGTGGGGTCGAGGTCCGTTCGGTCGTGGCCCGTGGGGTTCCGGTCCGGGGCGGGGGCCGTGGGGTTCTGGTCCATGCGGCGAGCGTCCCCTGGTGCGGGCGGCGCGAATCCGGGCAAGCGTGGAGTGAGGAGGTGATCGTCGTGGAAGCGACCGTTCCCGAGCTGCTGGACCGGTTCGGCCGCACCTATGCGGAGGAAGCCGGGATCACGCTGCGTGACAAGCCCTCGCCGCTCTACCGGCTGCTCGTGCTGACCGTGCTGTGTTCGGTGCGGATCAGCGCCGGCACCGCCACGGCGGCGGCCCGCGAGCTGTCGGCCGCCGGTCTGCGGACGCCCCGGGCGATGGCCGACGCCCGGCGCGGCACACTCATCGCCGCGCTCGGCCGGGCCCACTACGTGCGCTACGACGAGAGCACGGCCACCGCACTCGGCCGGGGCGCCGAGCTGCTGCTCGACCGCTGGCACGGCGATCTGCGGCGGCTGCGGGAGGAGGCCGGCGGCGAGTCGGAGCGGATCGGCGGGCTGCTGCGGGAGTTTCCCCGGATCGGGCCGGTCGGGGCCGGGATCTTCCGGCGCGAGGTGCAGGCGGTCTGGCCGTCGCTGCGGCCGTACTTCGACGAGCGGGTGTTGGCGGAGGCCCGCACGCTCGGGTTGCCGGGGAGCCCGACGGAGCTGGCGAAGCTGGTCTCGGCGCCGGACCTGGCCCGGCTGGCGGCGGCGCTGACCCGGGCGAGTCTGGCGCACGTCGGGGCTGCCTGAGCGCTATTGCCTGAGCGGGGCGGCGGACCCGCCGCCCGGGCCGGGGCGTCCTGCGGCGTCAGGCCATCCAGAAGAACACCGCCGTCATCCGGCGCTCCGCCAGCTCGTCGCCGTAGTAGGTGGTGGCGCTGTGGATCAGATTGGCGTGGTACAGCAGCAGTTGGTTGTAGCGGTTGGGGACGCGGACGTCCTCGACGAAGTGGTCGGCGGGCACCCGGCGGGTGCCGAGTGCCTCGACCAGGTTGTTGTGCGGGGCGTCGACCAGGTTGCCGCCGAGGCGTCCGCCGGGGAACTGCTGGCGGTAGAAGCTGGTGCCGGCGTCCTTGGGCGCGCCGGGGCTGAGGTAGAGCACGGCGGCGTAGCGGCAGAGCGCGCGGGAGTCGGTGTGCGGGCGGGACTCGGACTCGCCGGCGCCGACGACCTGGACGCAGTTGTGGTTGAGCGTGCCGCCGCCCGGGGTGCTCTGCACCCAGAGCCGGGAGGCGCCGGTGGCCTTGCGGACCAGGGCCTCGACCCGGGACAGCTCCGCGGGCTCCAGACCCGGCATGGTGCGCAGGCCGGGCCAGGTCTCGGGGCGGTGCGGGTAGCCCTCGGTCCACTCGTCGCGGGTCAGGCAGCGCTCGCGGACGGCGTCCGGGTCGGCCAGGACGTCGTTCAGGACCCAGTAGTCCCGGCCCCGGGTGGGCTTGCGGTACGGCAGGACCGGCAGCGTGGTGGGCCTGATGGGCTGTGAGGGCATGGGCCGACGATAGAGGCGGCGATCGCCAACCTTCTGCCGTGAGCAGGTCAACCTTTCGTCAAGGGTGGTCGGGCCCGGGCGGATCGTCCGCCCGCCCGGTCACCGCTGGGCCTCCCGCACGGCGAAGCCGCCCAGTGCGCCCTCCAGGCGACCGTAGGCCCGGACGGCGGAGGGCCGGACCGCGGCGGCGATCGCGGCCTGGTCCTCGCCGGCCAGGGTGCGGCGGAGGACCTCGCCGAACACCGCCCGGTCGACGGCGGCGAGCAGCGCGGCGGCGACCCGGCTCTCGAAGCCGACGGGTCTCTCGTGCACGGCCTCGGCGAGCGCCTCGGCGAGCGCCGTCTCGCTCTGCTCGTGCACCTCGCGCAGCCGGGCGACCAGGGCCGGGCTGTCGAAGACCGTGCGGGCGAAGGACTGGCCGGAGAAGCCGAGCCGGGGGTCGTGCCGGTCGAGCCGGGCCAGGCAGTCGCGGCGCAGCGCGGCGAGGGCGGACTCGCCCGGCGCGCGCTCGGCGACGGCCCGGGCGAGCCGGGCGACGAGCTCCTCGTGCAGGTCGAAGAAGAGGTCCTCCTTCCGCGGGAAGTGGTTGGTGACGGTCATCTTGGCGACGCCCGCGGCGGCCGCGACCTCGGCGATCGTCGTCCGGTCGAAGCCCTGCTCGACGAAGAGCCTGGTGGCGGCCTGCGAGATCGCCTCGCGGGTGCGGCGCTTGTTGAGTTCGCGGAGGTTCGGCGTGGTCCCGGTCTCGGTCATGGCGGGAGCCTAGCGCAGCTCGCTGGGTCGAGCACAGTACTTGGGCTTGACCCAGTGAATGGGTCCGTCCTAAGTTCTTCTCGGGCGGCCGAGGGAGGTCGCCGGGTGGCCGCCGGAGAGCGCGGGGGCGACCCGTTCCGAGGGACGTCTCAGGGGAGGGGCGCATGGCCACATCCGTCACCGCGAAGGGCCGGCAAGGGGGAGTCCGGGGGCAGGGGGAGGAGCCGGCGTCGATTCCGCCGGGTCTGTGGAAGATGGGCGCGGTGCTCGCGCTGGGGCCGGTCCTGGCGCTGCTGGACACGACGATCGTCAACGTCGGCATCGACGCCGTGGGCCGCGATCTGCACAGCTCGATCGCGGCGGTGCAGTGGGTGGCCACGGGGTACCTGTTGGCGATCTCGCTGACCATGCCGCTCTCCGGCTGGGCCGCCGGCCGCTTCGGGGCCCGGCGGGCGTGGCTCGCCTCGGTCGTCCTGTTCGTCCTCGGCTCGGCGCTGTGCGGTCTGGCCTGGTCGACGGGCAGTCTGATCGCCTTCCGGGTGCTGCAGGGCATCGGCGGCGGGATGATTCAACCGCTCGGCCAAACGATCATCATCCAAGCGGCCGGGCCCTCCCGGATCGGGCGGGTGATGGGCACGCTGATGCTCCCGATCAGCCTGGCCCCGGTCCTGGGGCCGATCCTCGGCGGGCTGGTGCTGGAGCACCTCGACTGGCGCTGGATGTTCCTGCTGAACGTGCCGGTCGGGCTGCTGACCCTGCTGCTGGCCGCCCGCTGGCTGCCGTCCGACGAGGCCTCGGAGGCGCCGAAGCCCCGGCTGGACGTGACCGGCCTGCTGCTGCTCTCACCCGGCCTGACCGGTCTGCTCTACGGGCTCGCGACGATCGGTGACGGCGGAACGGCCGGTTGGGCCGCCCTGGTGGCGGGCGCGGTGCTGGTGGCGGCCTACGGCGGGTACGCGCTGCGGGTCGGGCGCGGCGGTGTCCGGACGCCGCTGATCGACCTGCGGCTGTTCGCCCGCCGGGGCTTCAGCGTGGCGACGGCGAACAGCTTCCTGCAGGGAGCCGCGCTCTACAGCTCGATGTTCCTGGTCCCGCTGTACTACCAGCAGGTGCGGCACGCCGGGGCGGTGGAGGCCGGTCTGCTGCTGGCGCCGCAGGCCCTCGGCACGGCGGTCACCGCGATGCTGGCGGCCCGAATAACGGACCGGGTCGCGCCGCGTCCGCTCATCATGATCGGCATCGCCTGCTCGCTGGTCGGCACGCTCGCGTTCACCCGGCTGGGCAGCGGCTCCGAACCGGCCGACTGGCTGATCGCCGGCTCGCTGGCACTGCGCGGCGCGGGTATGGGGATCATCGCGATCCCCGGCCTGGCGGCGGTGTACGGGAGCGTCGAGAAGGCCCAGGTGCCGGCGGCGGCCGGAGCGGTCAACGTCCTGAACCGGGTCGGCGGGGCGCTCGGCACGGCGGTGCTGACCCTGGCCCTCCAGCAGGCGCAGGGCGGTCACCCGGATCGGCCGGGCGCGGCCTTCGGGGAGACCTTCTGGTGGGTGCTGGCGCTGTCGGCGCTGGCGATCGCACCGGCCTGGCTCTACCCGAACACCCGTCAGAACGCGGCCTGACCGGCCATCAGTCCCGCACCCCACCCCTCATCAGCCACGCGATCGACGCCCACGGAGGTACCCATGACCACCGAGCACCCCGGCGGGCTGCGCCTGCTCACCGTGCACGCGCACCCCGACGACGAGTCCAGCAAGGGCGCGGCCACCCTCGCCCGGTACGTCGCCGAGGGGGTGGACGTCCTGGTGGCCACCTGCACCGGCGGTGAGCGCGGCTCGGTGCTCAACCCGGCGCTGGACCGTCCCGAGATCCGGGCCGACCTCGCCCGGATCCGGCGCGAGGAGATGGCGGCCGCCCGGGAGGTCCTCGGGGTGCGTCAACGGTTCCTCGGCTTCGTCGACTCCGGCCTGCCGGGGCCGGGCGAGCCGCTGCCGGAGGACTGCTTCGCCGTCCAGCCGGTCGAGGTTGCGGCGGCACCGCTGGTCGCGCTGATCCGCGAGTTCCGTCCGCATGTGGTCATCACCTACGACGAGACCGGTGGGTACCCGCACCCGGACCACGTGATGACCCACCGGGTCGCCGTGGCGGCCTTCGAAGCCGCCGCCGACCCGGCGCGCCACCCGGGGGCGGGCGAGCCCTGGCAGGCGTCCAAGCTCTACTACCACCTGGCGCTCTCCCGGGCCTGGTTCCAGACTCTGCACGACGCCATGACGGAGCGCGGCGTTTCGTCGGCCATGGGCGAACTGCTCGCCGGGTGGCCCGACGTCCCGCCCGCCCTGACGACCACCACGCGCATAGCCTGCGCCGAGCAGTTCGCCGTGCGGGACGCGGCGATGCTGGCACACGCCACTCAGGTCGCACCGGGAGTCGCGTTCATGTCCCACCCCCGGGACATCGAGCGGGAGGTCTGGCCGACGGAGGACTACCACCTCGCCCGGAGTCTGGTGCCCGCGGTCGGTGGAGCGGTCGACGGTCGTGCGGCCTACGGTCGGTCAGCCGGCGGTGGGGCGGCTTCGGCGGACGGGATCGAGGACGACCTGTTCGCCGGGCTCCGGGCGGGCGCGTAGGCCGGGCCGTCGCACCGGGCCAGCCGGGCCTGGCCACCGCACCGGGCCCGGGGAGGTTGCCCTGCCGTACACCGGAAGGCACTTGAGACGGATCACCGAACCGGGCAGGTTGATCCCATGACGACTTCCGAGATCGACTCCGACGAACAGCAGCGCCCGGTCGGCCAGGAACCGCGCACCCGGACCCACACCTGGACGGCCGGCCCGCCGATCGCCGAGTACTCCCACCTGACCGGAGAGGAGATTCTGCTGGAGTGGATCGCCGGGCGGATCCCGGAGCCCTCGATCTGCAGCACCATGGGCTTCCACCTGACCGAGGTGAAGCCGGGCACCGCGGTGTTCGACGGGCACTTCGGCGACCACCTCCACAACCCGATGAACACCGTGCACGGCGGCTACCTGGCCACCCTGCTGGACTCGGCGCTCGGCTGCGCCGTGCTGAGCAGGCTGCCGGCCGGCCTCGGGTACACGACCACCCAGCTGAACGTGAACATGCTGCGCCCGCTGTTCGCCGATTCGGCGCCGGTGCGCTGCGAGGCCGAGGTGCTGCACCTGGGCCGGACCATGGCGACTGCCGAGGCCAGAGTGGTCGGCGCGGAGAACGGCAAGCTCTACGCGCACGCCACCACCACCTGCGCGATCCTGACGCCCCGCCCGGCGGCCTGACGGGTCCACGGGTCGAGCCGGTGGAACGGCCGGGCCCCGACCGCCTCGGCGGCCGGGGCCCGGTCCGGACGGCCCCGGCGAAGCCTGGAACCGGGGTGTCAGAGCGCCGCGAGCACCCCGCAGAGCGCGAGGAGTCCGCAGATCCCGAAGTTGACGAGCTTGTGGGAGAGGAACACCGCCGCGAACTCGCGGATGGTCGCGCTCGGCCAGTAGTACCGGGCGGTGGGCGAGCCGAGGACGTGCCCGTTCACACCGGTCTTGCGGGCGAGCAGCGCCGCCCGGAAGGCGTGGAAGTTGTTGGTGACCACGACGCAGCGGTAGTCGGGCTTGGCCCGCTCCATGATGGCCTTGCTGAAGAGCAGGTTCTCCTCGGTGGTGCGCGAGCGGTCCTCCCGCTCCAGGTGCTCGGCCGGGAAGCCGCGTCCGGCCAGGTAGTCGGCCATCGCGTGGGACTCCGGCAGCTTCTCGTCCGGCCCCTGGCCGCCCGAGGTGATCAGCACCGGCGGGTTGCCGCGCGCGGCCTGCTTCTCGTACGCCTCGCGGCCCCGCTCCAGCCGGCTGGCCAGCAGCGGCGGTACGCGTTCGCCGCCGATCAGCCCGGAGCCGAGCACGACCACGAAGTCGACGTTCCGGCGCGGCCGGTGGCGGCTGTACAGGAAGGCGTAGCCGACGAAGCAGACGAACAGGAAGGAGACGTAGAGGACCACCAGGACAGCGGTGCCCGCGAGGACGGCCAGGTGTCGGGAGCCGGTGACGAGGGCGGCGAGCAGCAGCGCGATGACGGCGATGATGCCCAGCCCGGCGAGCAGCGACAACAGGTTGGCGGGCCGGGTGCCCTCCTTGCGGATCATGGTGATGCCGTTGGAGAGCAGGAACCAGACCAGGGCCACCGTGCCGACGGCCGGCAGCAGGATGATCGCCGCCGCGACGATCTCCACCACCAGGGTGGGCGCCTTGCGGAGTTCGGCGAGCAGGGCGATGGACAGGAGCGAGACGGCGATGCCGAGGAGGACGGCGTTGCTGAACTGGCGACGGTCGCGCAGTACCCCGAATCCGAACAACACGAAGAACAGGGCGGCTGGGGCATAGGCGATCATGCGTTGTATCGTAGGGGTTCACTGGAATGGACCAATGGTGACGAACGGTCCGGCCGCCCGCGTGGGCCCCGGCCGTGCGTGTGGATTCCCGGCAGCCCGGGTGAGCCCGGCCGCTCAGGCGAAGCGCTCGATCGCCGCCAGGACCGCCTCGGTCATCCGCGGGCTGCCGGTGTGCCCGGATTCGTCGATGACCGTCAGCCGGGCGTCCGGCCAGGCCTTGGCCAGCTTCCAGGGGATGCCGAGGGGTGCGCCGAGGTCCAGGCGGCCGTGGATCAGCTCGGCCGGGATCCCGGCCAATCGCTCGGCGTCGCGCAGCAGTTGGCCGTCCTCCAGGAAGGCCCGGTGCGAGAAGTAGTGCGCGGTGATCCGGGTGAAGGCCATCAGGGCGTCGGAGGGGCGGTCGCTGTAGGCGTCCGGCTTGCCCAGGGCCTCGTGCGAGATGACCGCGTCCTCCCAGGTGGCCCAGGCGTTGGCGGCGGCCCGCCGGACTGTCTCGTCGGGGCTGTTGAGCAGCCGGCTGTAGGCGGCGAGGAGGTCGCCGTCCCGGTCGGCGGCCGGCAGGAAGTCCCGGAAGTCCTCCCACGGCCCGGGGATCAGCCGCCCGACGCCCCGGTAGAGCCAGTCGAGTTCGTCGGCGTCGGTCATGGTGACCCCGCAGATCACGATCCCGGAGACCCGCTCCGGGTGGGCCTGGGCGTACGCGAGGATCAGTGTGGAGCCCCACGAACCGCCGTACAGCAGCCACTTGTCGATGCCGAGGTGCTCGCGCAGCCGCTCCATGTCGGCGATCAGGTGGCCGGTGGTGTTGTGGTCCATCCCGGTCGACGGGTCGGCGGCGTGCGGCAGGCTCCGACCGCAGCCGCGCTGGTCGAACTGGACGACCCGGTAGCGCTCCGGGTCGAAGTACCGCCGGGCGCCCGGGCTGTGGCCGGAGCCGGGCCCGCCGTGCACCACCGCGGCCGGGGTTCCCGCCGGGTTGCCGGAGGTGTTCCAGTGCATCCGCTGGCCGTCACCGACGTCCAACAGGCCTTGCGCGTAAGGCTCGTAGCCGGGGTACGTGGCGGGCATCGGGGACTCCTCCGTGGCCGTTCGGACGGGGGCGGGGTCCGGCGAGCCTACCCCGCGGCCGGGGAGCCGGTCGGGGTCCCGGGTCAGCGTCGCTCCGGGGGCAGCAGCGTGGCGAGCCCGTCGAGGATGCGCTCGACGCAGAACTCGAACCGGACGTCGAGATCGGGTTCGGTGAGGTCGGCGGCCAGGTCGACCAGATTGGGGAAGGTCTCGACGGGCAGGGCGCGGAAGCGATCGCGGACCGCGCTGACGACCTCCAGCCTGCTGGCGCCGTCGGCCTCGGCGGCCGAGAGCGGTGACTGCTCCTGCAGGACGAAGCCCTGGACGAAGGAGCTCAGCAGGTAGGTGGTCAGGGCGGCGTGGGCGTCGGAGAAACCGGCCTCCCGCAGGCGGTCCAGCTGGTCCTCCAGCAGCCCGAACAGGTGGGGCCCCGGGGCCAGACGACCGGCGACGACCTTCGCGGCATCGCGGTTGTCGCGCAGCAGGCTGCGGTGGCGCCAGCAGTAGCCGCGGAGCTGCTCGCGCCAGTCGCCCTCGCGCGGCGGGGGCTCGGCCGACGCCATGATCGCGTCGTTGAGCAGGTCGAGCAGCTCCTCCTTGTTGCGGACGTGCCAGTACAGCGAGGCCGCCTTGACGCCGACCTCGGCGGCGACCTTGCGCATCGACAGCCCGGCCAGGCCGTCCCGTTCCAGGACCCGCAGCGCTGCCTGGGCGAGCGCCTCCCTGGTCAGGGCGGGGGCCGCGGCGGTGCTCCCCGGCGTGTCCGCAGGCCTCTCCGGTCCGGTACTTCCGGTCCCCGGTCCGGTACTCCTGCTCCCCGGCCCGGCAGTCCCGGTCCCCGGCGTGGTCGTCGTGTCGTTCTCCGGCATGGCGGTGCGGACGCCTCCAGCGATGTCGTGGAATTCCACTTGCAATCTAACACCGTTAGGGGCACTCTGTGGCTGTCGAACCAGCCCCTAACGGTGTTAGGGGCTCATCTCGGGAGGGGATCCATGGACGGGTCGAGTGCCCGCCGCCGGCGGCTCGCGCTGCTCGTGCTCTGCGTCACCATGTTCATGTCCATGCTGGACAACGTCATCGTCAACAACGCCCTGCCCCGCATCGGGCAGGACCTGCACGCCGGGATCAGCGGCCTGCAGTGGATCGCCGAGGGCTACAGCCTGGTCTACGCAGCCCTGGTGCTGACCGGCGGAGCGCTCGGCGACCGCTACGGCCGCACCCGGGTGTTCCGTCTCGGCCTCGCCCTGTTCACGGCGGGCTCCGCCCTCGCCGCCCTCGCCGGGACGCTCGGCGTGCTGGTCGGCGCCCGGATGCTGCAGGGCGTCGGCGCCGCCCTGCTCACCCCCGGCAGCCTGGCCCTGCTGCGGCACGTCTTCACCGACGAGCGCGAGCGGGCCGGGGCCATCGCCACCTGGTCCGGAGTCTCCGCGCTCGGCCTCTCGGTCGGCCCCGTGGTCGGTGGCCCGATGGTCGAGCACCTCGGCTGGGCCAGCGTGTTCTGGATCAACGTGCCGATCGGCGCCGCCGGGCTGCTGCTCGCCGCACGCGTCCTGCCGGACATCCCGCCGCGCCCCCGCCGGATCGATCTCGGCGGCCTCGCGCTGTCCGCGACCGGGCTGGCCCTGCTGGTCTACGCGCTGGTCGAGGGCCCGTCCCGGGGTTGGACGGACGCCCGGGTGCTCGGCTGCGGCGCGGCGGCCGTCGTCCTGCTGCTCGCCTTCCTGGCGCTCGAACTGCGCCTCGCGGAGCCGATGCTGGAGCTGCGGCTGTTCCGTGACGGGGCGCTGGGCGGTGCGCTGCTCAGCGGTTTCATGGTCAGCTTCGGGATGTTCGGCGCGCTGTTCTTCCTGCCGCTGATGATGCAGGGCACCCTCGGGTGGTCCCCGGCCGCCGCCGGTTACGCCGGGCTGCCGATGACCGCGATGCTGGTGGTCGCCGCGCCGCTGTCCGGCCGGCTGACCGCCCGTTACGGCCCGCGGCCGCCCTTGGTGCTCGGCCTGGCGCTGTGCGCGGCGGGCCTCGGCGGGCTGGCGCTGTACGGCGACCACGCCCGCTACCCGGAGTACCTGTGGACGCTGTTCACGATGGGCCTCGGCATGGGGCTGACCTTCACCCCGGTGTCGATCGCCGTGATGATGCGGGTCCCCCCGGCGCAGACCGGGATGGCCTCGGCCGCCATCAACACGCTGCGCGAACTCGGCGGCGTCCTCGGGATCGCCGTGCTGGGCGCCGTGCTGACCGACCGGCTGACCGGTTCCCTGACGGCCGCCCTGCACCGGCTCGGCGTCCCGCCGGACGCGGTCGGCCCGATCGCGGACGCGCCCACCGGCGCGCTGCACGGCGGGGGCCCGGGAGCGGCGGCGGCCCTGCCCGGCCCGGTCCGGGACGCGGTGGACGGTGCGTTCATCGACGGCATCCACCTCGCCGTGCTCTGCGGCGCGGCCGCGCTCGCCGTCACCGCCGTCCTGGTCGCCGTCCTGCTCGGACGGGCCCGACCGGTCGGGCCGGGCGACGCCGACGCCGCCGGGCGGCAGCCGCGCCCGGCAGTGCCGGTCGGGGCCCACCAGGCCTGACCGGCTGTCACCGAGCTCGGCCGGGGCCCACCGGGCCCGACCGGCCGCCACCGAGCCCGGCCGGCCGCCGTCGGGCCTGACCGGCCCCCACCGGACCTGACCGGGCCTGACCGGCCGCCGTGGGGGCGGCCGGTCAGTGGATCCCCTCGACCGCCGCCTGCGCCGCGCGGGCCAGTTCGCGCCGGGCGCCCGCCCGGGTGGCCCGCGGGGCGGGCGGCGGGATCGGCGGCAGGAACGTCACGTCGGCGACCAGCCCGCGCGCCGCGACCACCCGGGCGAGCGAGGTGAGCAGCCCGTCGTCCCCGACGAACGCGGGGACGCTGGTCGGCCGCCCGTCCGCCAGCCGGTAGCGGATGGTCACCGGCTGGACGAAGGCGCCGGCCTCGACCGCGGCCTGGAACAGCGCGGGCCGGAACCGGCCGCTCTCCCGGCCGCACCAGGTCGACCCCTCCGGGAAGACGATCACCGGGTGCCCGGAGCGCAGCTCCTCGGCGACCGTCGCGACGGTGTCGGGCAGCGTCCGCAGCCGGTCGCGGTCCAGGAAGACGGTGCCGCCCCAGGCGACCAGCGGCCCGAGCACCGGCCACCGCCGGACCTCGGTCTTGGCCAGCGAGCGGCCCGGCCGTCCGGCGGCGAGCAGCGGGATGTCCAGCCAGGACACGTGGTTGGCCACCACGAGCACCCCGCCGCCCGCACCGCCGGGCCGGACGCCCGGCCCGGCGAGGTGGACGGTCACTCCGAGGGTGCGCAGCACGACGTGCGCCCAGAGCCGGATCAGCCGGTCCCGGCCGCCGTACGGGAGCAGGCGGGCCGGCAGGCCGAGCACGAGGCCCGCCACCACCGCCGCGAGACAGGCCGTCAGCCGCAGCACCCGCCGGGGGTGGGAGACCTCCGGCGCGGGTTCGGCCAGGCAGGTCTCGGGCCGGCAGGTCGCCGTGGGCAGCCAGACGCTCACGACGCGGAGCCCGCGGAGCCCAGCGCGGGCAGCCCGGAGAGGAAGTGCCGCAGGTAGCGCGGGTCGGTGCGCTCCAGCGAGAGCAGCACGTACAGGTCGGCGCAGTCGAAGTCCGGGTCGTACGCGGGCTCGCCGCAGACCCAGGCGCCGAGCCGCAGGTAGCCGCGGAGCAGCGCGGGCAGCGCGCCCCGCTCGGCGCGCGGCACGCCGGTCGCGTCCCAGCGGCGGTGCGGAGCGACCCGGTACTCGGCGGGGGCCAGGTGCTTGGCGCTGACGGTGTCCCAGACCCGGGCCGCGGTGGCGCCGCCGTCCTCCAGGCCGATCGAGCAGCAGCCGCCGACCCAGGTGTTGCCGGTGTCGGCGAGGTAGCGGGCGATGCCTCCCCACATCAGATTGATGACGGCGCCGTTGCCCCGGTGGTCCGGGTGGATGCAGGAGCGCCCGAGTTCGACCAGGCCGGGGCGGACGGGCGCCAGGGCGGACAGGTCGAACTCGCCCTCGGAGTAGAGCCGTCCGGCCCGCCGGGCGGCTTCGGGGCGCAGCAGCCGGTAGGTGCCGACGACGGTGCCGTGCTCGCCCTCGCGGACCAGGAGGTGGTCGCAGTACTCGTCGAACGGGTCGACGTCCAGGCCCGCGACCGGGCTGTGCAGGACGGCGCCGAGTTCGGCGGCGAACACCTGGTGGCGCAGCCGCTGGGCGGCCCGCACGTCGTCCTCGTCGCGGGCGAGGGAGACCGTGTAGGCGGCCGGGGCGGGCGTGGGCACGGCGGCCGCGGCCGGGGCGGACCGGTGGCGGGGGGCGGGGACCGCCGGGGTGTCGTGGGTGGGGGCGACTGCGGACGGAGCGTACGTGGGGACGGTGGTCATGGCGGACCCTCCAGGGCAGCACGATCGGCGGTGCCGTGGATCGCCAGGGCACCGTCCCGGTCCGCACGTGGTTGGGCATGGACGCGAACCGGTCTCGGTATGTCTCTCCGAGTCGGTTGGCATCCACGTTGCGGCCCGGCGGAGCGCAGATGTGCACCTGTTGAATGGGACCACCCGTGGCCTCCCGGTCATCTGCCGGGCACCGGGCGCTCGTTCGCAGGGGGTGGACAACGGGGGCGTACGGCTGCACCGCACGCCCCCGCCCTCGGGCTCACCCCGTCCGGGCCGCGCGACCCGTGCGACGCGCCCGGCTCACCCGCCTCAGCGGGCCCACCGGCCCTGCCCGGCACACCCGCCTCAGCGGGCCCGCCAGCCCTCCGGGTCGACGCCGCCCGGGACGGCGTCGGCCGGTCCGTACGGTTCGCGGGTGTAGATGAAGGAGCCGATGTCCAGGTGGCCGACCGTGCCGTCGGCCGCACGGACCACCCGCAGCGTCTCGCCCGCGTAGTAGTTGTCCAGGCCGGTCCAGGTGCCGTCCGGCTCGGGCCGGAAGCGCGAGCCGCGGCCGGTCGCGCCGAGCTGGGTGAGCTCCAGGACGCGGTCGGCCCGCAGCCGCAGGACGTTCGGCGCGGCGCCCCAGTACCAGGGCCCGGTGAGCTCCAGCAGGTCCTCGTCCAGCTCGGGCAGCGGGCGCCAGGGCTCGGGCAGCCGGGGCTCGTGCTCGGCGGTGACCGCGATCAGCTGGGCGGCCAGCTGCGCGGCACTGGCACCGCTGGTGGCGTTGGAGAGGGCGAACGCGGCCAGGTCGTCGGCCTCGCTGATCCACAGGCCGGCCGTGAAGCCGGGCATCGAGCCGGTGTGCCCGTACAGCAACCGGCCCTCGTGGCGGCGCAGTTGCAGGCCGAGGCCGTACGCGGTGGTCCAGTCGGCGTCCGGGGCGACGGCGGGGCGGCGCATCTCGGCGAGGGAGTCGGCGGACAGCACCTTGTCGTCGCCGGTGGCGAGGAAGGCGGCCCAGCGGGCCAGGTCGGCACCGGTGGACCAGAGTTGACCGGCCGGCCCCATCAGGCCGGTGTCGGTGAGCGGCTCGGGCCGCATGACGTCGGCCCACGGGTGGACGGCGAAACCCCCGGCGTGCGGGTGTTCGGGCAGCAGCGTGGTGCGGTCCATGCCGAGCGGGGCCAGCACCTCGCGGCGCAGCACCTCGCCCCAGTGCGCGCCGCGCACCGTCTCCACCAGCGCGCCGAGCAGCGCGTAGCCGGGGTTGGAGTAGTGGTGGAGACGCCCGGCCGGGTGCTTGAGCGGGCGTTCGGTCTCCAGGAGGTCGTCGAGGCCGGGCCGCAGCGAGCCCTCGGTCCGCTCCCACCACGGGCCGGGGGTCTCGGCGGCGAGCCCCGAGGAGTGCGCGAGCAGTTGGGCGATCGTCGCGTCGTCGGCCGGGGTGCCCGGCAGGTGGCGGGCGAGCGGGTCGGCGAGGTCGAGCAGGCCCTCGTCGCGCAGCCGCAGCACCAGCACGGCGACGAAGGTCTTGGTGAGCGAGCCGATCCGGTACTGGACGTCCGGGGTCGGGGCGTGTCCGTCGACCATGCTGCGGGCGCCGCTCCACACCGGCCGCCCGGCGCGCACCACGCCGGCCACCACGGAGGGCGTGCGCCCCTCGGACTGGGCGACGGCGAGGCGGTGCAGCAGGGCGCGCCGGGTGCCCGGCAGCAGTTCGTCGGGCAGGTCGGTCATGTGGGCTTCGGAACTCATCGACATGTGGACGGACAGTAGCCCAGCCGCGCCCGGCCCGGCCCGGAATTCCGGCCCGCCCCGGCACCGGCCCGGCCGGAGCCTCAGCCCGGCAGCGGCGGCAGTTCCGGCCGCTCCAGCCAGGCCTCGAAGAGCGGGCCGAGCGGCGCGGAGGTGTACCGGGAGGCGTGCGCCCGCAGGTCGGCGGTGTCGACCACGCCGTGCCGGTTGAGGCTCGCCCAGTCCCGCAGCATCGCGAAGAACGTGTCGTCGCCCAGCGCCCGCCGCAGCGCGTGCACGACCAGGCCGCCGCGCTGGTACAGCCGGTCGTCGAACATCAGCTTCCGGCCCGGGTCGCCGAGGACCAGGTCCTGCGGCTGCCCGGCCAGCAGCGTGTGCGCGGCGTGTGCGTGGGTGGCCGCGGCCGGGCCGCCCGCGTGCTCGGACCAGAGCCACTCCGCGTACTTGGCGAAGCCCTCGTTGAGCCAGATGTGCCGCCAGCCCGCGATCGTGACGCTGTTGCCGAACCACTGGTGGGCCAGCTCGTGCGCGATCAGCCGCTCGTGCTCCCAGTCGCCGCCCAGGTGGTTGGTGCCGAAGGTGGCGACGCCCTGCGCCTCCACCGGGACGTCCAGTTCCTCGTCCGCGAGGACGACCGCGTACTCGCCGAACGGGTACGGTCCGAAGACCTGGCCGAAGTAGGCCGCCATCTCCGGCTGCCGGGCGAAGTCCCGGGCGAACCCGGTGGCCAGCCGCTCCGGCACGTACCCGGTCTGCGGCACGGCCGGCCGGGCGGCCAGCGGCACCGGCCGGTAGTGGCCGATCGACACCGTCACCAGGTACGTCGAGGTCGGCGCGCTCTGCTCGTACACCCAGGTGGTGCTGGACGCCCGGGTGGTGCGGGTCAGCAGCCGGCCGATCGCGACCACGGTGAACGGGGACGGCGTGGTGACCGCGATCTGGTAGGTCGCCTTGTCGGCGGGCCGGTCGTTGCACGGGAACCAGGACGGCGCGCCGACCGGCTGGCTGGCCACCAGCGCGCCCTCGGTCAGCTCCTCCCAGCCCAGGCCGCCCCACGGGCTGCGCACCGGGCGCGGGTTGCCGATGTAGTGCACCTCGACGGTGAACGCCGCGCCCGCCGCGAGCGGCTTCGCCGGGCGGACGCGCAGCTTCCCGGCGCGGTGGGTGTAGCGGGCGGCGCGGCCGTCGACCAGGACCCGTCCGATCCGGAACTCGGCCAGGTCCAGCGCGAACTCCGCCAGTACCGCGTCCGCCACCGCGCTCAGCCGGGCCGAGCCGGTCAGCCGGTTGGGGCCGGGCCGGTAGTCCAGCGCCAGCTCGTAGCGGTGCACCCGGTAGCGGTGGTCGCCGCTGTTCGGGAAGTACGGGTCCGGGGCACCGGCGGGCGCGGGGGCGTGCTTGGACTTCACGGGGACGAGCGCTTCCTGCGGGCCGGGACGGATGGTCGACGAGGTGGTCACGACGTGGTCTGCCAGGCCTCGATGGGGTTGCCCAGCCACCGCGTGTCGGCGGGGACGGACTCGGCGCGCATCACCAGCGAGGCCGGGCCCAGCGTGCTGCGCGCGCCCACCGTGCTGCCGGGCAGCACGATGCCGCCCGGGCCCAGGGTGGCGCCCTCGCGGAGGACCACAGTATCCATCCGCATGATCCGGTCGTGGAAGAGGTGGGTCTGCACGACGCAGCCCCGGTTGATGCTGACCCCGTCGCCCAGGGTGACCAGGTCCGCCTCCGGCAGCCAGTAGCTCTCGCACCAGACGCCGTGCCCGACCTTCGCGCCGAGCGCCCGCAGCCACAGGTTCAGCAGCGGCGTGCCCGGCACCGAGCCGACCAGCCAGGGCACCGCCAGCATCTCCACGAAGGTGTCCGCCAGCTCGTTGCGCCACACGAAGCCGCTCCACAGCGGGTGCTCCACCGCCCGGAAGCGCCCGACCAGCAGCCACTTCGCCGCCACCGCGGCCAGGCAGGCCAGCGCACCGGCACCCAGCAGCACCAGGCCCGACAGCAGCGCGGCGGTCAGCGGCGAACCGGCCGCCAGCCGGCACAGCGCCGCCACCGTCAGCAGGCCCAGCGCTCCCGAGGCCAGCACCGGCACCACCCGGGCCAGCTCGACCAGCCCGCGCGCCCAGAGCAGCCGGGCCGGCGGCTCGTAGGTCAGGCTCTGGTCGGACTGGTCCGCCGCGCGCGGCAACCGCACCGGCGGCATGCCCAGGTACGAGCTGCCCTTCTTCGCCTTCGCCGGGGTCGCCGACAGCACGCCTACCAGGCCGCGCTTGGGCACCGACCGGCCCGGCGCGGTCATCCCGGAGTTCCCGAGGAACGCCCGCTCGCCGACCTTCGCCTCGCCGAGCCGCACCCAGCCGCCGCCCAGCTCGTACGGGGCGATCAGGGTGTCGTCGGCCAGGAACGCGCCGTCGCCGACCGTGGTCAGGCTGGGCAGCGCCAGTACCGTCGACACCTCGGCACCCCGGCCGATCCGCATCCCGAGCGCCCGCAGCCACAGCGGGGTGACCAGCCCGGCGTACAGCGGGAACAGCACCTCCCGGGCCCGGTCCATCAGCTGGGTGACCGTCCACGCCTGCCAGCTGACCCGGCCGTGCAGCGGGTGCACCCCGGGCACCAGGCCGATGCTCAGCAGCCGGACCAGCACCAGCAGCTGCGCCGCGTACACCGCGCCGTACGCGAGGGTCGCGGGCAGCAGGCCGAGCAGTGCGCCGCCGAGGGCCGGGCCGAGCGCGTCGCCCTGGTGGACGAAGCCGGAGAGCACGGCGAGCCCGGCGACCGCGGGCAGCGCCGGGAGCAGGCCGAGCACGGCACCGCTCGCCCCGTACAGCGAGGCCCAGCGGGCCCGGCGCACCGGGCGGTCCTTGGGCCAGGTGCGCTCGGCGCGGCCCAGCTTGACGGCGGGCGCGCCGCCCCAGCGCTGGCCGGTCGGCACCTGGCCGGTGACGCTGGAGCCGGCCACCACCTGGGCGCCCTTGCCGACCCGGGCGCCGGGCAGCAGCGTCGAGCGGGTGCCGACCACCGCGCCGGGGCCGACCTTGACCTGGCCGATCAGCAGCCGGTCGCCGTCCAGCCAGTAGCCGCACAGGTCCACCTCGGCCTCGACCGCGCAGCCGCGGCCCAGCTTCAGCATCCCGGTGACCGGCGGCAGCGAGTGCAGGTCGACCTCGGACGCGACCTTGCAACCCAGCGCACGGGCGTAGCGCACCAGCCAGGCGCCGGACAGCGAGGTCGCGCCGCTGAGCTCGGCGAGCCGCTCGGCGGCCCACAGCCGCAGGTGGACGGCGCCGCCGCGGGGGTGGCTGCCGGGACGCAGCCCGCGCAGCAGCAGCCGGGCGCCGCCCGCCGAGACCGCCAGCCGGCCCGCCGGGGTGTACAGCGCGAGCGCGCCCGCGCCGACCCACCACCAGGAGGCGGTGGGCGCCCACGGGTAGTCCCCGAGGTGCGTGAGCAGGTTGCCGGCGGCCAGCAGGGCGACCGTCCAGCGCAGGCCGACCACGGTGAACAGCGGGATCAGCAGGAGCAGCTGCAGCAGCTTGGCCCTGGTCGGCACCAGGGTGACGGTGCGGGCCTCGGTGCTGTCGGCGGCGGTGCGCTCCAGGTGCCGGGCGAGCTTGCGCAGCGTCGGGTGCTGGTAGATGTCCAGGACGGCCGCGCTCGGGTAGCGGGTGCGCAGCAGGGTGGTCAGCCGGGCGGCGGCCAGGCTGCCGCCGCCGATCGCGAAGAAGTCGTCGCGCGGGCCGCCGACGGTGATGCCGAGGATCTCGGACCACTGCTCGGCCAGCCAGGCCTCGGTGCCGTACAGCTGTTCGCTCGGCCCGGCGGACTCCAGCTCGGGCAGCGGCCAGGGCAGGGCGTTGCGGTCGACCTTGCCGGAGGTCCGGGTGGGCAGGGTCTCGACGGTGGCGAGCAGCGGGACCAGGGCGGCGGGCAGCTCGGCGCGCAGCCGCTCGACGGCCTGCTCGCGCTCGAAGCCGTCCTGGACCACCAGGTAACCGACCAGCAGCTGGTTGCCGCCGCGCGCGGTCCGGACGGCGGCGGCCGCGCCCGCCACGCCGGGCAGGGCCTGCAGCGCCGCGTCGACCTCGCCGAGCTCGATCCGGCGGCCGCCCAGCTTGATCTGCTCGTCGGTGCGGCCGAGGAACAGCAGCCCGGCCGGGTCGGCCTGGACCAGGTCGCCGCTGCGGTAGGCGCGCTCCCAGCCCAGCGAGGCCAGCGGCGCGTACTTCTCGGCGTCCTTCTCCGGGTCCAGGTAGCGGGCCAGGCCGACCCCGCCGATCACCAGCTGGCCGGTGCCGCCGGGGGCGACCGGCTCGCCGGTCTCGTCGACCACGGCGAGGTCCCAGCCGTCCAGCGGGAGGCCGATGCGCACCGGGCCCTCGCCGGTCAGCAGCGCGGCGCAGGCCACCACGGTGGCCTCGGTCGGGCCGTAGGTGTTCCACAGTTCGCGGCCCTCAGTGGCCAGGCGCTGCACCAGCTCGGGCGGGCAGGCCTCGCCGCCGAAGATCAGCAGCCGCACCTCGTTCAGCGCCTCGGCCGGCCACAGGGCGGCCAGGGTGGGGACGGTGGAGACCACGGTGATCTCCTGCTCGGCCAGCCAGGGGCCGAGGTCGGCGCCGCTGCGCACCTGGGAGCGGGGGACGGGCACCAGGCAGGCGCCGTTGCGCCAGGCCAGCCACATCTCCTCGCAGGAGGCGTCGAAGGCCACCGACAGTCCGGCCATCACCCGGTCGCCCGGGCCGATCGGCTCGTCCTGGAGGAAGAGCGCGGCCTCGGCGTCCACGAAGGCGGCGGCGTTGCGGTGGGTGACGGCGACGCCCTTGGGCTTGCCGGTGGAGCCGGAGGTGAAGATGATCCAGGCGTCGTCGGCGGGGGTGGGCCGGCGCTCCGGGGCCTGGGCGCGCCCGGCGGTGGCGGCGGTGCTGTGCTCGGCGGTGCGGTGCTCGGCCGTGCCGGTGAGGGTGCGCTCGGCGCCGAGCACGGCGGCGACCGCGGCCTCGCCGAAGACCAGCTCGGCGCGCTCGTCCGGGTCCTCCGCGTCCACCGGGACGTAGGCGGCCCCGGCGGCGAGCACGGCGAGGATCGAGACGTACAGGTCGTTGGTGCCGGAGGGCACCCGCACGCCCACCCGGTCGCCCGGGCGGATTCCGGCGGCGGCCAGTCGGCGGCGCAGCTGCTCGACCTCGGCGGCCAGCGCGCGGTAGCTCAGCACGGTGCTGCCGTCGTCCAGGGCGGGCTCGTCGGGGTGGGAGCGCACGGTGGCGTCCAGCAGGTCCACCAGGGTGCGCGGCGCGGCGGCCGGGCGGCCCGGGAACAGGGCGCGCGGTGGCGCGGCGGGCTGGTGCTGCAGGCTCGGTTCGTTCGGCTGGCTCGGTTCAGCTGTCATGGCAGCCCGTGCGCTCCTCGTCCTCGCCCCGTTCCGATGGATGCCCGGCCCTTGGGGGCGGTGGGAGCACTCGCCGGACCGGGTGACCCCACTCCGGGGCCGGAGCGGACAACCCGACCCATGGTAGCTCGGCATTTCCGGCGGCGGAGGGGCCGCGCTTGCCCCGGCGTGGCCCAACTCGGCAGAGAGTGGCCGAATCTGACGATTCATCAGTCCACAACTGGGGCTGTGGGGAATCGATGTGACGGTCGATCAGTCGAATTGACGGAGTGTCAGATCGGATTCGGGATCGTGATCCACACCACAGCGAATACTGCTCCCTTCGGGTGGCGGGCCCGGGGTTCCGGCCGTTCGCGGGGCTCTTTCGAGCCGGCGACCGGTGCGGTCCGGGCCCGCCACGGGGCGGGTGCGGTCAGCGGAAGAGGTGCAGGTGCTCCTGGAGGAAGGCCTCCAGCGTGCGCGGGCTGCGCCCGGTGGCGTGGGTGAAGGCGCCGTCCGGCGTCTCCCGGCGGGCCACGGCGAGCTGCTGGATCTCCACCACGTGGGCGGCGAGCCAGTCCGGCATTCCGGCCCGTGCGACCAGGTGGGCCCGCAGTTCGGCCGGGTCGAGGTCGACGTAGTGCACCGGACGGCCGAGCAGCTCGCCCAGCAACGCGGTGAGCTCCGGGTAGCTGTACGCCCGACCGCCGGTGAGCGGGTAGGTGGCGCCCGCCAGCTCCGGACGGGTGAGGACCTCGGCGGCGAGGTCGCCGATGTCCCGGACGTCCACGTAGTTGCAGCGGGCCTGCCCGGTCGAGCCGTGCACCACCCCGGCTGCCGCGATGCCGGGCGCCAGGAGCAGCAGCTTCTGCATGAAGGCGTACGGGCGCAGGACGGTGGTGGTGACGCCGGAGGAGCGCAGGCGCTCCTCGATCAGGTGGTGGCCGCGGGAGACGGCGACCGGGGAGTCGGGCTCGGCGGCGGGGGCGGAGACCTTGACGATGTGCTCCACCCCGCTGTCGAGGGCGGCGTCGATCGCGGCCAGCTCGTACCGGACCTGGTCCGGGCTGTTGGCCATGGTGAGGAAGAGCTGGTGGGCGCCGTGGAAGGCCGCACGCAGGGACGCCGGGTCGGCGGCGTCGGCCGCGAAGGGCTCGGTCAGGGCGAGGGTCTGCCCGTCCAGCGAGGCGGCGAGGCGGGCGGGGTCGCGGCTGAGCGCGCGGCTCGGGGCGCCGAGGGCGGCGAGGCTGCGCAGGGTGGCGCCGCCGGTGGCGCCGGCGGCGCCCATGATGACGATCATGATGTCTGCCTTTCGGGTTGGGGTGCGGAGAGGAGTCGGTGCTGCGGTTCACGGGTGCGGCGGCTGCCGCGCCAGTGCCAGGTGGTGATGGTGGAGGCGATGGCCGAGGAGACCGGCAGGTCGATCGGCAGCCGGCGCGGCCACGGGCTGTCGGCGAGGTGCGGGAGGTGCGGGAGCCAGCGCGCGGCGGCGAGGCCGACGGCGAGGGCGAGCGCGGCGGAGACCAGGCCGAGGGCGGCGGCCGCGAGGGCGCGCGGGGTCCGGGCGGGCCGGGAGCGGACCGGACGCCGACGCAGGACGGCGCCGAGCAGGGCGGCCACCAGGGCCGAGGTGCCGCCGATGGTGGTCAGTGCGGCGACCACCAGCTCGTGCTGTCGGGTGACGACTCCGCCGAGGCCGGCCATCACGGCGGGCATGACGTAGGCGAACAGGACCTCGCGCCACAGGACGAACGGCGGCGGAGCGCCGGGGGCCTTCTTGCTCATGGGGTTGTCCTCACGTTCGGGTTCCGCGGTCCGGTGGATTTGATTAGGCGCCTAAGTATTTGTGCTTAGTTACCTAACTATGTGGGTGAAGTGAAGGCGGGCCGCGTTCGGCGGCCCGCCCGGCGGGGCGTGGTCGTGGTCGGGCGTGGTCAGGTCGAGGTCGGGCCGTGCTCGGACCGCGGTCGGTCCGAGGTCAGCGCGTCGACGCCGGCGACCACCCGGGCCAGCAGGTCGAGGAAGGTGGCGCGCTCCTCGACGGAGAGGCCGCCGACCAGTGCCTGCATCCGGGCGAAGTGCTCGGGTGCCAGCTCGCGCAGCCGGTCGGCGCCGCGCGCGGTGAGGATCACCACGTTGCCCCGCCCGTCCTCGGTGGACGGGCGCCGGGCCACCAGGCCCTCCCGCTCCAGGCCGTCGACCAGGCCGGTCACGGTCGCCCGGGAGACGCCGAGGCTCGCCGCGAGCTGGGAGGGCGACTTCTCGCCGCCGTGGTCCTCCAGGTCGGACAGCAGGCGGTAGCGGCCGGTGGAGAGGCCGAAGCGGCCGAAGTGCACCTCGCCGGCCTGGCCGATCCGGGCGCCCGCCGCCATCAGCCGGGCCGCTACCAGGACCGCCTGCGGGTCGGCCGTGAGGCCGTAGCGGGCGATCTGGCGGCGGGCCTGGTCGAGGCTGGGGGAGCCGGGTTCCGGCTCGGAGTGCTGCGTCACGAGAAGTAATATGGCGCCTAACCAGACTGCTCGTCAAGTGCGGCCGACGATCCGTGCCCGGGAGGCATGGTCCGTGCCGGAGAGGGCGTGCGGGCGGGCGGGCGCTGGGCGGGGCAGGCGCCGGGGGCGGGTGGGTGTGGATGGGGCCCGGGGGTGACGGGGATCGACGGGATCGAGGAGTCGGCGGCGGCCGCCCCGTGCGGGACGGGCGACGGTGCGAGAAACGACGTCAGGTGACTCATCGTCAGGTCAAACAACCGTCAACTTGGTTCATTCACAGAATGCTCCGCCGTTTTCGGCATGATGGCCGGACGATTTCCGCCGCTCCGAGGTCTTCACACGGAGATCTCCGGCTGACAGGCTGGGCCAGCCCTTTTCAGTACCGAGGAGGTTCCTTGTCCCGCATATCCACGATGGCCGGAGCAGTCGCCTGCGCCCTCGCCCTTGTCACCGGTTCCGCCGTCGCCGCCTCGGCCGCGCCGGTCGACCGGGCCCCGGGGCCGGCCGAGGCGAAGGTCGACCCCGTCGCCTGGACCCCGTGCAACCCCGACCCGAGCAAGCCGGACCCGGGCATCTACGACTGCGCCGTCTACCCGGTGCCGCTGGACTACGACAACCCGTCGGGCGAGAAGGTCGGCATCGCGATGCTGCGGCGGCGGGCGAGCGACCCGTCGAAGCGGATCGGCTCGCTGTTCCTCAACCCGGGCGGCCCGGGCGGCAGCGGCTACCTGTGGGCGACGACCAGCCGCTTCGGCCCCGAGGTGCAGGCCAAGTTCGACCTGGTCGGCTTCGACCCCCGCGGCGTGGCCCGGAGCAACCCGCTCAAGTGCTTCAAGACCCAGGAGGACGCCGACGCGGTCAACAACCGCATGGTCGGCGTGCCGGTCACCAAGGCCGAGGTCAACGAGACGCTGGACGCGGACCAGGACTACACGGACGCCTGCAGCAAGAACGCGGGCCCGCTGATCGAGCACATGTCGACCATCAACGTGGTGCGCGACCTCGACCGGATGCGCCGCGCCGTCGGCGACGCCCAGCTCACCTTCGCCGGCTTCTCCTACGGCACCCTGATCGGTTCGACGTACGCGAACATGTACCCGAACAAGGTCCGGGCGATCATCATCGACGGCAACGTCGACCCGAACCTGCGCCTGCACAACGGCCTGGAGTACGACCGCCAGCGCGCGGGCGGCTTCGAGCTCGCCCTGGACGAGTTCCTGAAGCGCTGCCAGGTGGCCGGCGCCCCGCGCTGCGCCTTCGGCGATGGTGACACCCGGGCCAAGTTCGACGCGCTCCGGGACCACCTGCGGACCAGCCCGATCACGCTGCCGAGCGGCTCCAAGGTGACGCTGAGCAGCTTCACCAGCGAGGTCGCCAGCGCCCTGTACTCGCAGGCCAAGCTGGCCCCGCTGGCCAAGTCGCTGCAGGCGACCTACCAGGTGCTGCAGAAGCCGAACGCCGCCACCCTGCTGGCGCCGAAGGCGAACGTCGCGGAGGAGGACGCCAACCTCCTGTCGGTGGAGGTGCCGCGGGCGCTGCGGGAGGCCCCCGCGGACTCCGAGTACACCGCCGACGACTCCTACATGGGCGTCAACTGCCAGGACAAGCCGTACCCGTCGAACGATCGGGTGTTCGCGAACGCGGCCAGGACCTGGGAGCAGGAGTCGCCGACCTTCGGCCGCTACCAGGCCTTCGACGCGCCCGCCTGCGCCAGCTGGCCGGCCCCGGCCCGGGACGCCGAGCGCTTCGCCGGCCCGTGGAACAAGAAGACCTCCAACACCGTGATGGTCATCGGCAACCTCTACGACCCGGCGACCCAGTACAAGTTCGCCCAGCGGATGCAGCAGGAGCTGGGCAACGCGGTGCTGGTCAGCGTCGACTCGATCGAGCACTGCGCCGTCGGCCGCAGCAAGGCGCTGAACGGGCTGGTCACCCGCTACCTGGTGGACGGCGCCGCGCCGCAGCCGGGCCAGCTGCTGAAGCCGGACGCGGAGATCTTCCCGGCGGTCTGACCGGGCGGCCCGCGGGCGCCCGAGGGCCGAGGTGACGGTTGTGGTGGCCGGCGGCGCCGGCCACCACAACCGTGCTTTCCGGCCGAGTTCCAGGACCGCCCGGGAAATGCGACAGAAGATCGTCATCGAACCTCCGTGGAAGCGGGGCGCTTCTTCGATTCGTGGGCGACCATAGTCGATGCCACTGACAATGAGGTCCGTCGCGATCGCGGGCGGCAGGGCCGGTACGGATCAGTGAGAATGACGTGCTGTCACATATTCATGTGTCGCATTCCCGGGTCGACCGCTCGGCCGGCCGATCCCGTGCCCGGCCGGCCTCCGCCATTCGGCGGGCCTCCGCTACGCGGCCTGCTCCGCCGCAGCCTCGACGACCCGCCCGTCGCGGAGCTCGATCACGCGGTCGGCGAGCCCCATCAGCGTCGGGTCGTGGGTGGCGACCAGGACGGTGACGCCCTCGCTGCGCACCACCGCGCGCAGCAGCTCCATGACCGAGCGGCCGGTCTCCGAGTCCAGCTGACCGGTGGGCTCGTCGGCGATGATCAGACCGGGCTCGTTGGCCAGCGCGCGGGCGATGGCGACGCGCTGCTGCTGGCCGCCGGAGAGCTCGCCGGGGCGCTGGTTGGCGTGGTCGGCCAGGCCGACCAGGGCGAGCAGGGCGTGCGCACGCTCCTCGCGCTCGGCGGCCGCCACCTTGCGCAGCCGCATCGGCACGCCGACGTTCTCGGCGGCGGTGAGCATCGGGATCAGCCCGAAGGACTGGAAGACGAAGCCGATCCGCTCCCGCCGCAGGGCGAGCCGGCCGTCCTCGTTCAGGCCGGCGAGGTCGATGCCGTCCAGCGAGATGCTGCCGCCGGTCGGGGAGTCCAGGCCGCCGACCAGGTTGAGCAGGGTGGTCTTGCCGGAGCCGGACCGGCCCTTGAGCGCGGTGAGTTCGCCGCGCCCGACGGCGAAGGAGACGCCGCGCAGGGCGTGCACGGTCCGCTCGCCGGTGCCGAAGCTGCGGCGGAGGTCGGTCACGGTCACCATCGGCTCGGCGGTCGTGGCCGTGGCGGCGGTCGCGGTGGCGGCCTGGTCCTGTGTCATGCGGCGTCCCCCTGTGGGCGTGGCGCCCGGTCCTACCCGGTATCCACGGCCGCGGTGGCCCCGCTGGTTCAGGTGCCCGGAAAGAGAAACCGGGAAGGCGGAGTCCCCGGCCGTGGGAACGCGGTGGAGCCGGAGCTGTGAGGTGTCCATGGTGTTTCAGTGGCGCACCCTCGATCAGGGTGCCGCCAATGAAAGGAATTTGCTCATCGCTTACTTGATTCGCGCAAGTCCCTTCCGTTTCCGGATCGAATCTGACAGCATCGTCCGCTATCCGGTGACCGAATGCCGGTGATCACTGCGCCGGTGTGCCCCCGATGTGTCCATCTGTGACCGATGTGTGTCGGGATCGGGTCGATGGGCGGGGCCGGCGGACGCCAACGGGGACGTCATCCGGGGGAGGAACTCGATGCTCGGCTTCGTCGTGCGCAGACTGCGCGGGCGACTGCCGCTGGCTGCTGCCGTCCTGCTGACGGTGCTGGTCACCACGGCGGTGCTCACCGCCCTGGTGACCTTCAACAGCGGCGTCGGCCAGGCCGGCCTGCGGCAGGCGCTCCAAGGCCCCGGTCACGCCCGGACCACGGTGGTGGTGACCGCCGAACACGGGCTGGACCAGCGGACGAAGGACGAGGAGGCGCTCGGCGCCTACCGGCGGAAGCTGTTCGGCGACCTGCCCGTGCGCACCGACAGCATGCTGCGCAGCCGCTCCTACGGCCTCCCGGCCGGCGGCGCGGCAGGGGCGACCGACGCGGCGGGTGCGACGAACACCGCGGGTGCGACGGACACGCCGGGTGCGACGAACGCCGCAGGGGTGACCTCCGGGGCCAAGGCCGATCTGACGGTCCTCGCCGACGTCGACCGCAACCGCGTCCGTCTGGTGGCCGGGGCGTGGCCGGGCGCAGCCGCCGGGCCCGTCCGGTCCGCCGCCCCGGAGGCCGCCGTGCCGCAGAGCATGCTGGTCCGGCTCGGCCTGGCCGAGCAGGCGCTGCCCGCCGAGGTCCGGCTCACCGACCGGTTCGACGGCAAGCCGCTGACCGTCCGGGTCACCGGTGCCTACCGGGCGGTCGACCCGTTCGACTTGTACTGGCGGATCGACCCGGTCGGTGGCCACGAGGTCGAGGTCGGCGGCTTCACCACCTTCGGTCCGATGATGGTCGATCAGAGCGCCTTCACCGCAGGCGGTCTGCTGCAGAGCAGCCGCGGCTGGCTGCTCGACGCCGACTTCGCGGGCGTCGACCAGGACACCGCCCAGGCCGTCGGCGGGCGCGCCCGCACCCTCGCCGACGACCTGCGGAAGACCGCGTCGCTCAGCGTCAAGACCGAACTGCCGGACGTCATGAGCGAGTTGGCGGACAGCATGATGGTGGCCCGGTCCACCCTGCTGATCGGTGCCCTGCAACTCGCCGTCCTCGCCGGGGCGGCCCTGCTGCTGGTCGTCCGTCTGATCTCGTCCCGCCAGGAGCGGGAGAACGAACTGCTCGCGGCCCGTGGTGCCTCGGGTGTCCGGCTCGGCTCGTTCACCGCCCTGGAACTGGTGCTGCTCGCGGCGCCCGCCGCACTGTTCGCGCCGCTGCTCACGCCGTTCCTGGTCCACGTGCTGGCCGGCCTCGGCCGGGCCCACCAGGTCGCCCTGGACACCGGCATCGGCTGGTCGCTCTGGCCGATCGCCGTGCTCTGCGCCGTCGCCTGCATCGTGCTGGCCACCGTGCCCAGCGTGCTGCGCGGCGCGGGTGCCGCGCTGCGCCGCCGCACGGGCGGCCGCCGCCAGGCCGTGGTCTCCGGCATCGCGCGCAACGGCGGCGACCTCGTCCTGCTCGCCCTGGCCGCCCTCGCCTACCAGCAACTCAGCCAGTACGGCGGCGGGTTGTCCACGGACTCCGCGGGCAAGCTCGGCGTCGACCTGCTGCTGGTCGCCACCCCCACCCTGGCGCTGTGCGCGGGCACCCTGGTGGTGCTGCGCCTGCTGCCGCTCGCCGCCCGGCTGGGCGCCCGGGTGGCGGCCGGCGGGCGCGGCCTCGGCCCGGCCATGGTCGGCTGGCAGTTGGCCCGTCAGCCCGCCCGCGCCACCGGCCCGGTGCTGCTGCTCGTGCTGGCCGTGGCCACCGGGGTGCTCGCCCTCGGCCAGCAGGCCACCTGGACCGCCTCCCAGCGGGACCAGGCCGCCTTCAGCACGCTCGGCGGCCTGCGGGTGTCCGCCTCGCACAGCTCGCTGATGGGCCAGGCCGGCCGGTTCGGCGCGCTGCCCGGCGGCGACCGGCTGGTCCCGGTGGTGCGCGAGGAGCAGCAACTGCCCTCCGGTACCGGACAGGTGCTCGCCGTGGACGCCACCGCCTTCGCCGACCGCGTCCCGGTGCGCGGGGACCTGCTCGGCGGGCGCACCCCGGACGAGCTGTTCCGGCCGCTCGCCCGGCCCGCGTCCGCCGGAGCACAGAACGGAGCGGCGAACGGAGCGGCGAACGGAGCGCAGGACGGAGCACAGATCGGGACGCAGGACGGCGTGCCGGTGCCCGGGCGCCCGTTGCGGATCGACGCCGACGTCCTCACCGACCCGAGCGGGTTCCCGGCCGACGACCGGACCCTGAGGGTGACGCTGCTGCTCCGGGACCGGTTCGGCATCGTCTACAAGGCCCCGCTCACCGGCCTCCCGGCCGACGGGGTCCGCCGCGGCTCGGCCCCGTTGAGCGCGCTGGTCGACGCCCCGCTGGGCTCCGTCGCCGCGCCGCTGACCGTGATCGGGGCGACCGCGGCCGCCAATGGCAAGGCGGACCGTCCGGCCGTGGTCCGGCGGCTGGCCGTGTCCGACACCGCCGACGGGCCCGCGACCGCCGTCCCGGTCCCGTCCGGTGTCTCCTGGGCGGTCTCCCCGCCGCCCGGTGCGAACGGCACCGACCCGCAGCCCGGCGGCGCCCAGTCCGGCAGCGCGCCGACCGTGCCGAGCGGCGCGCCCGCGGTCGTGCCGGGGGTCGCCACTCGCGACTACCTGAAAGCCACCGGTTCCTCGGTCGGCGACACCGTGCGGGTGCCGTTCGGCGGGGCCGTCCTCCCGGTCAAGGTCACCGCGGCCGTCACGGCCCTGCCGGTGGTCGGCCGCACCGCCGTCCTGATCGACCTGCCCACCGCCGCGCGCGCCCTGCTGGCCCAGGGCAGCACGGTGTCCGGCGCCGCCGAGTGGTGGCTGCCCGCCACCGGCCCGGACGACCGCACCCCGGCCGAGGCCGCCGCCGTCGTGCGGTCGGGCCCCGGCTCCCAGGAGGTCCGGCTCTACGACGAGGTCGCCGACGGCCTCCTCGACGACCCGGTCGGCGCCGCCCCGCAGAGCGCGCTGACCGCCATCGCGGTCGTCACCGCGCTGCTCGCGGCGATCGGGTTCGGGGCCGCCGTGGCCGGATCCGCCCGTCAGCGCGCCCAGGACTCCGCCCTGCTGCTCGCCCTGGGCGCGCCCCGCCGACTGGTCTCCCGGACCGGCACGGCCGAGCCGGCCCTGCTGGTCGCCCTCGGCGGGGCGGTCGGGCTCGCACTCGGAGCCCTGCTCGTCCACCTGATCGTGCCGTTCGTCGTGCTGACCTCGGCCGCCCGCCGCCCGGTGCCCGAGGCACTGGTCGAGCTGCCGGTGGGCCGGTCGCTCCTGCTCACGGCCGCGATCGCGGTCATCCCGCTGCTGTCGGCCTTCCTCGTCGGACGCCGCCGCAAGAACGTGGCCGCCCGGCTGCGCCTCGTGGAGGAGATGTGACCACCAAGGCCGGCGCCGTCGTGCCCGCCCCCGACACCGCCCACCGCCCCGCGCGCTGGGTCCGCACCAGGCTGACCGCGAGCCCCTCGGCCGCCCTGCTCATGGCGGCCCTCGCGTTCGTGACCGTTTTCCTGGCGGCGGCCTTCCCCCGCGTCGCCGACCGGGGCGCGGACGCCGCGCTGCGGGACTACGTGGGCCACCAGGGCCTCAACCTGACCAGCGTGCAGGTGACCACCAGGACCCGCCCGGCGGACACCGCCGCCGAGCTGGACAGCATCCAGCGGACGATCACCGAGCGGGTGGGCCGGGAGCTGACGCTGTCCCCGGCAGGTGAGGCCTACGGCACCAAGGCCCAGACCGAGGGCAAGATGTTCAACCCGGGCTACGCCCGGCTCTCCGACAACACACCGCCGTCGATGACGGTCCTCTACCTGCACGGCCTCGCCGACCGGGTGACGCTGACCGCCGGCGCCTGGCCCGGTCCCGCCGCCCCCGGCGGCCCGCTGCCGATCGTGGTGAGCGAGAAGGCCGCCGAGACCATCGGGATCAGGCTCGGCGACACCGTCGACAACGACGGCCCCGGCCCGGCCCCGAAGCGGAGCAGCCTGGTGGCCGGCTTCTACCGCGTCAACGATCCGCTGGACCCGTTCTGGGACGACCTCGGCTGCCCGGCCCGCGCCTGCCTGACCCTCGGCGCCATGGGCGGCGGCAAGTGGCAGACCACCGGCTTCGTCGACGGCGGCAGTGTCGCCGCGCTGGCCCGGTGGGGCTCGGGCGGCGACAACTTCTGGCGGCTGCCGGTCGACCCGGCCTCCCTGCGCGCCGACCGGCTCGACCGCACCCGCGCCACCCTCGCCTCCTACCAGACCGGGTCCGGCGCCACCGCCCTGGTCGACGCGACCAAGCGGATCGACCTGCACGCCACCTCGAACCTGGCCGACCTCCTCACCCGGGCGGACGCCCGCTACCGGGCCGCGATGCCGCTGAGCGCGATCGGCCCGGCCGGGGTCGCGGGTGCGGCGGTGGTGGTGCTGGTCCTGGCCGCCGCGTTGAACACGGACCGGCGCAGGGCCGAGATCGGGCTGCTCCGGGCCCGCGGCGGTTCGCGCGGCGGAGTGCTCCTGCGGCTGCTCGGCGAGGGCGCGGCGACCGTCCTGCCCGCCGCCGTGTTCGGGACCGCCCTCGCGCTGGTGCTCCTGCCCACCCCGCGGTGGGGCTACGCGGTCCTGGCAGCCCTCGCCGCGACCCTGCTCGCCCTGCTGGCCTTCCCGGCCCGGGCGGCCCTGCTGTGGTCGCGCCGCCGGGCACCCGGCGGGTGGCGTCGGGTGATCGGCGAACTGGCCGTCCTGGCCGTCACCGTCGCGGCGGTGGCCGAGGTCCGCCGACGCGGTGTCGGCCACTCCGGCGCAGGGGTGGACCCGCTGCTGGTGGCCGCTCCGCTGCTGCTCGCCGTCACCGGGGGGCTGCTGCTGGCGAGGGTCGAGCCGGTGGTGGTCGGCCGGCTGGCCGCCCTCACCGGCCGGGGCCGGGGCCTGATCGGCTTCCTCGGCCTGGCCCGGGCCTCCCGCGACACCTCGGGCCGGCGCCGGCCCTCCGCGCTGCCGCTGCTGGCCCTGCTGATCGCCGTCACCACGGCCGGTTTCGGCGCCACCGTGCTCGACACCGTGGACCACGTCCGGACGCGGGCCGCGCGGATCACCACCGGCGGCGACGTCGGCGTCGCCATCCCGGACTTCGCCACCCTGCCCGAGTCGTTCACCGGGGCCGCCGGACAGCTGCCGGGCGTCCGGGCCTCGACCGGGGTCCGGGTCGAGCCCGACGCCCGCTTCATCGGGGCCGACACGGAGTACACCGCGGCCTCCCTGGTGGTCGTCGAGCCCACGGCCTACGCCGAGATCGCCCGGACCCTGGGGGTCGGCGAGTTCGACCCGGCGAAGCTGGCCGGTGCCTCCGGCGGTCCGGACACCCCGGTGCCCGCCCTGTTCAGCCGCGACCTGGCCAAGCGCCTGGCCGCCGGCGCCCCCGAGGTGCGGCTGCCCGGCGGGAGCAGGCTGCGCACCACCGTCGCCGGGACGCTCACCGCCACGCCCGCGCTGCCGGACCCGGGCAAGCCGTTCGTCGTGGTGCCCGCCGGCCCCGTCGGGGAACGCCTCCCGGAGCTCAAGCGGGCGAACAAGTGGTTCGCGGTCGGCGACCCCGATCCCGAGCAGGTCCGGGCGGTGCTCCGGGACGGCGGCCTGACCCAGCCGACGGGCCTCGCCAAGCTGATCGCGGACGAGGCCGTGGCCGCCGGCAAGGCCACCCACGGGTTGCCCCCCGGGTACACGGTGCACAGCAGCCGGGAGGCCGCCGCGGCACTCGCCGACGACCCGCTGCAGCTCGCCGCCGGACGGCTGTTCCGGTACGCGGCCGCCGCCGGCGCGGGGTTCGCCCTGCTCGCCGTCCTGCTGACGCTGTTCCGGGCCGCGCCCGAACGCACCGCCGTCCTGGCCCGGCTGCGGACCATGGGCCTGCGTCCCCGGCAGGGGCTGGCGCTGATCATCGCCGAAGCGCTGCCGCAGACCCTGGCGGCGGCCGTCGGGGGCGGCCTGGTCGCCGCCGCGGCGGTCGGACTGCTCGGGCCCGCCTTCGACATCTCCACCCTGGTGGGCGCCGCGGTCGGCGACGCCCTGACCCCCGCACTGATGCCGGTGCTGCTGCCCACGGCCGGTCTGGCGCTGCTGGTCTGCTGCGGGGTGGTGCTGGAGACGCTGGTGGCCGGCCGGCGCCAGATCGCCACCGAACTGCGCGCCGGGGAACAACAGTGACCCGGGCGGCTCCGCCGCGGGTGGTAGTGGCCCGGGTCCTGAGAGCGGCCGGGACGGTGGAGACCGGCGCGATGAAGCACAGAGTCGAGACAGGAGACGAGCGGTGAACAGCACCCCCCAGGGGCAGACGGTCGTCGAGGCCGCCCCCAGCCTGCAGGAGCTCCGGCAGCGGGCCCTCGCCGCCGCTTCGCCCAAGGCCCACGGCGAGGGCGCGGCCATCGTCTGCGACCGGCTGGTCCGGATCTTCAGCTCCGAGGGCGTCGAGGTCCAGGCACTCCAGGGCCTGGAGCTGACCATCCGGCAGGGCGACCTGGTCGCGCTGGTCGGCGCCTCCGGCAGCGGCAAGTCCACCCTGCTCACCATCCTCGCCGGGCTGGACGTGCCGACCGCCGGCACCGCCACCGTGGCCGGCTGCGACCTGCTGGAGATGTCCGCCAAGGAGCGGCTGCGCTACCGGCGCGAGGTGGTCGGCTTCATCTGGCAGCAGACCGCGCGCAACCTGCTGCCCTTCCTCACCGCCGCCGAGAACATCGCCCTGCCCATGCAGCTGCGCGGCCGGCGGTCGGGCGCCGGCGGCGCGAAGCGGCAGGCGGCCCGGGTGGCCGAGTTGATGGAGGCGCTGGAGATCGGGGAGCTCGCCCGGCGGCGCCCCGCCGAGCTCTCCGGCGGCCAGCAGCAGCGGGTGGCGATCGCGGTGGCGATGGCCAACAACCCGCCGGTGCTGCTCGCTGACGAGCCCACCGGTGAGCTGGACTCCGAGACCGCCGGGGTGATCTTCGAGTCCTTCCGCACCGTCAACCGCGAACTCGGCGCCACGGTCGTCATCGTCACCCACGACCCGATGGTCGCGGGCGAGGTGCGCCGCACGGTCGCCATCCGGGACGGGCGGACCAGCAGCGAGGTGCTGCGCCGCACCGTGACGGACGAGCACGGTGAGGAGTCGGTCAACGAGCGCGAGTACGTGATGCTGGACCGCACCGGGCGGGTGCAGCTGCCGGTCAAGTTCCTGGAGGCGCTGGGCATGGAGCACCGGGTCGCGGTCGACCTCGCGGCCGACCACATCGAGGTGCGCCCGGACGACATCGCGGGGCACTGACCGGCTTCCGGCCGGCGACGGGCGGTGGGCGACGGGCGGTGGGCGACGAATGGTGGGCGGTGGACGGCCTCCGGCGGGCAGTGGGCGGCGGCCGGGCGGGGTCAGTCGTCGCCGCCCAGCCGCCGGAACAGGCCGCTGTTCTCGGCGTCGGAGCGGAGGTCGGGCGGTGCCTCCTCCGCGGCGCGCTCGCCGCGGGAGGCGGCGGTGCAGAGGGCGAAGACGAGCAGGGCACTGGCCGCCACGGCGAGGATGCCCAGTGCGGTCAGGACGCGTAGCCAGGTCAAGGTAGTGCCTCCTGGGGGACGGTGCGGGAGAACGCTGCCGGGGAGGTATCGGCAGGCCGGCCCGCACGGTCGAGTGCCCACGGACGGTTCTTCCCGCCGGGTGCCGGACGAGAAGTCGCCCGCCCGGGCGCTCGAAGCACCGGCAGGGCGCGTCACGCCCCCTCGCGCGCCCCTGCGGCGGCGGTCCGGCAGCCGCCGTCGGTCGCTCGGCCATCAGTCGGTCCGCCGTCGGTCGGGTCGTGGCCGGTCGGGTCGGGCTCGCGGCCGGTCGGGCCGTGGTCGCCGGTCAGGGCGCGCAGGAGGCCGAGGTCCGGCTTCCCGAGGCCGTTCAACGGGATGGCGGGCAGCAGGAGGACGGTGTCCGGCGCGCACCGCGCGTCGCCGTGCTCACGGCTCCAGCGCCGCAGTTGCCCGGCCGTCGTCCGGGAGCCGTCCGCGAGGGCCACCGCGGCGTGGACGCGCTCCAGCCGGTCCGGGTCGGTGGTCGTGAACATCACCGCCTCCCGGACGTCCGGGTGGGCGCGCAGCGGCTCCTCGACCTCGCGGGGGAACACATTGTGCCCCTCGACGATCGCCATCGGGTCCCGCCGCCCGGCCACCGTGAGGTAGCCGGCCGCGTCCAGGCTGCCCAGGTCGCCGGTGTGCAGCCAGCCGTCCCGGAGCACCCGGGCGGTCAGCTCCGGGTCGCGCCAGTAGCCGACCATCGCCGTCGGGGTACGGACGCAGATCTCCCCGGTCCGGCCCGGTGGCAGCGCGGCGCCCTCCTCGTCCAGGATCCGCACCCCGGTGTCCGGGTACGGGCGGCCGGCGGTGGTGAGCAGCCGCGGGTCCAGGTGCTCGTCCGGGCCCAGCCGGGCGACCGGCCCGCACTCCGTCAGGCTGTAGGTCTGGTGCAGCACCCGGCCCAGCCGCCGGGTCGCCTCCGCCAGCCGCCGGGGCGAGGGCGGGCAGCCGGTGTAGCCGACCCGGCGCAGGCTGCCGGCGTCGGTCGCGGACAGCCGGGGGTGGTCCAGCAGCCGGTAGAGCAGGTGCGGCGGCAGGTACATCCGGGAGACCCGGAACCGCTCGACCGCCGCCAGCACCGCCCCGGCGTCGAACCCCTCCTGCAGCACCACGGTGCCGCCCGCCGCCAGCGCCAGGTCCGCCGTCGTCCCGCCGCCGTGGCAGAGCGGCGTGCACAGCAGGAACGTCGAGCCGGACAGCAGCGGCGGGCGCGGCGGCCGGGCGAAGCGGCGCAGCACGCCCTTCGGCCGGCCGGTGGTGCCGCCGGTGAAACGCACCGCCATCACGTCCTCGGGCTCGTGCCGGGGTGCGAACGGGGCGGCGGAACAGCGGGCGGCCGACTCCAGGAGGTCCTCGCCGAGCCCGCTCGGCGCGGGGCCGAGGGAGAGCAGGGCGGCCCCGGGCACGGCGCGCGCGACCCCGGCGGCCGCGGCCGAGCAGCGCAGGGGGTCGAAGACCAGCGCGGACGTCCCGGCGAACTCCGCCAGCGCCACCTGCTCCGCGACCGGCCCGTCCGGGCGGGGCATCGCCACCCGGCAACCCAGCAGGTTCGCGGCCAGCCGCACCAGCAGCGCCTCCGGCCGGTTGCCGGCCAGCACCGTCACGCCGTCCCCGCGCCCCAGCCCGATCCGTTCCAGCGCCCGGGCGGCGCGGTGGACCGCGTCCAGGCAGTCCTGCCCGGTCAGCGTGCCGTCGACCCCGTACCGGATCGCCACCCGCCCCCGGTCCCGCGCCAGCCCGTCCAGCACCAGCCCGGTGTACGTCGGCGCCGCTTCTGCCATGGCCCGCCTCCTGTCTGACGGTGCGTCAGCCTAGTGGACGGGCGGCCCGGGAGTGCACGGCGGTCGACCGCGGCCACAGGGGCACCGTCGCCCGGGTGCGGGACGTCCGGCTCGGCCGGAGGCCGGGGCGCGGTCGCCGGGAGGGTGGTCCTCGGTGTGCGGGTGACGGTGCGGGCCGGGGGTTGACGCGGGGCCGCCGGGCCGTGGGGCAGGCGGGCGGGTGGGCGGTCCGCGGGTGCGCCGCGCGGGGTTGTTAGGGTTCCCGGTCGGACGTGAACGGGAGAACCGGTGGGCGGCGGGGTGGAAGCGGTCGTGGTGCCGCGCGGGGTGGTGGACCTGCGGGGCGAGGCCGGGGCGGGGTTCGTCGTGGCGTACCCGGCGGATGCCGTGGTGGTGGTGTCCGGGCTGCCGGGCGCGGGGAAGAGCACGCTGCTGCGCCGGTGGTCCGGGGCGGCGGTGCGCGCGGTGGACCCGCGGACCGTGCACGAGGCCTGCGAGGCGGTGATGCCGGCGGGCCTGCCGTACGCGGTGTACCGGCCGTGGGCGCGGCTGGAGCACCTCCGGCTGCTGCGTTCCTCGGTGCGGCGCGGCGGGCCGCTGCTGGTGCACGACTGCGGCAGCCGCGCCTGGATGCGGCGCTGGCTGGCCCGGGAAGCGGGCCGCCGGGGCCGCGAACTGCACCTGGTGCTGCTGGACGTCGGCGCGGCCACGGCGCTGGACGGCCAGCGGGCCCGCGGCCGGCGCGCCTCCGCCCGGGTGTTCGCCCGCCACCACCGGGGCCTGGAACGGCTGTTGGCCGCTTTCACCCGGCACATGCGGTCGGCCGGGCCGGCACCGACGCCGGAGGCCTCGTCGGTGCTGCTGCTGGACGCCGTGTCCCGCTCCCGCGCGGAGGCGGTGCGGTTCGGGGCGTAGCGGTTGGGCTCAGCGGCGGGCGCCCCCACCGGTGTCGACCCGCCGCGCGTGTCGGCGGAGCGGCGCGCGTGATCACCACAACACCCCGTGGCCACCCCGGCGCTGACAGACTGGGACCAGCACCGTCCGTCCCGGAGAGAGGCCACACCCCGCATGCCCAGCAGCGCCGCCGTCGACAACCCGTGGTTCCGCCGGTTCAACCCGTCCGACTCCGCGCCCGTCCGGGTCGTGATCTTCCCGCACGCCGGCGGCTCCGCCAGCTACTACCTGGAGTACGCCAACGCACTGGCGCCGCACGCCGACGTGCTCCTCGTCCAGTACCCGGGCCGGCAGAACCGCTTCCTGGAACCGGCGATCGGCTCCGTGGACGGACTCGCCGACGAGCTGTACCGCGAGCTGCTGGACTGGACGGACCGGCCGTTCGTCTTCTTCGGCCACAGCATGGGCTCGGCCGTCGCCTTCGAGACCGCCCGGCGCTTCGAGCGCCACGGCGTGAAGGGGCCCGAGCGGCTCTTCGTCTCGGCCGGCCGCGCGCCCTCGCTGCCCCGGGACAGCGAGGTGCACAAGCTGCCGGACGACGAACTGTTCGCCGAGATCGTCCGACTCGGCGGCACCGACACGCGGATCCTCGACGTCCCCGCGCTGAAGGAGCTGATCCTGCCCGCCCTGCGGGCCGACTACACCGCCGTCGAGACGTACCGCTGCGACCCGGACGCGACCGTGTCGGTGCCGATCACCGGCCTGGCGGGGGAGGCCGACCCGAACGCGACGGTGGAGCAGGTCGGCCAGTGGGCCCGGCACACCACCGGCGGCTTCGACCTGCGGGTCTTCCCGGGCGGGCACTTCTACCTCGCCGACCGGACCGCCGAGGTCGTGCAGCTGCTCGTCAGCCGGCTGCCCGGTTGAGCCCGCCCGCCCTCCGGCAGTCGCACGGGTGACCGCACCCCGTCCGCTCGGCTACTGTGCCTGCTTGACGGGCCGTCAGCGGACGGTCGGCAGACCACCGGGAGGCCGTGTTGCGCCGGATCGCCGTCGTCGGAGCGGGCCAGGCGGGCCTGCAGTTCGCGCTCGGGCTGGTGGCGGACGGGTACGAGGTGACGCTGGTCGCGGAGCGCACCCCGGAGCAGGTGCGCGGCGGTCGGGTGCTGTCCACCCAGGCGATGTTCGGGCCGGCACTGCGGCTGGAGGCGGCGGCCGGGCTGGACCTCTGGGCGGACCGGGCGCCGGCCGTCTCCTCGGTCGACGCGGTGCTGGTCGCGCCGCCGGCCGTCCGGGCGCTGGAGTTCACCATGACGCTCGACGAGCCGGCCCAGTCGGTGGACCAGCGGCTCAAGCTGGCCGGCTGGCTGGAGCTGCTGGCCGAGCGCGGTGCCCGGGTCGAGTACCGCGCGCTGGACCGGGAAGGGCTGCGCGAACTGGCCCGCCGGCACGAGCTGACCGTGGTCGCGGCCGGGCGCGGCGAACTGGCCGGGATCTTCGACCGCGACGCCGCCCGCTCGCCCTTCGACCGGCCGCAGCGGCACCTGTCCTGCCTGTACGCGCACGGCGTCGGCGCGCCCGATCCGGCCGCCGGGCCCAGGGCCCGGATGCACGCCCTGCCCGGCCTGGGCGAGCTGTACCTGCAGCCGGCGCTCACCCGCTCCGGCCCCTGCGCGATCCTGCTGTGGGAGGCGCTGCCCGGCAGCCCGCTGGACGCGTTCGGCGACAGCCCGGCACCGGACGTCCAACTGGCCCGGATCCGCGCCCTGTTGGGCGAGTACCTGCCGTGGGAGGCGGAGCTCTGGACGGCCGCCGAGCCGACCGACGCCGGGGCCGGACTGTTCGGCGCGGTCACCCCGACGGTCCGGCGCACGGTGGCCGAACTGGGCTCGGGCGTGGACGCCGTCCACGTGCTGGGCCTCGGCGACGCGGTGGTGGTGAACGACCCGATCACCGGCCAGGGCGCCAACAGCGCGGCCCGGGCGGCGGAGGCCTACCGGCGGGCCGTCGTCGAGCACGGCGACGCCCCGTTCACGGCCGACTGGATGTGCCGCACCGCCGAGCGGTTCTGGCAGCGGCACGCCCGCCACACCGTCGCGTTCACCACCGCGATGCTGACCATGCCGGACCACCTGCAGGGCGTGTTCGCGGCCGCCGTCGAGCACGAGGAGGTCGCCCGCCGCCTCGCCAACACCTACGCCGAGCCGAGCGACCACGCCGCCTGGCTGGCCACGCCGGAGCTGACCGCCGGGTACCTCGCCTCGGTGGGGACCGCGTCGTAACGGCCGCCTCAGGTCCCGCAGGCCCCGCAGGGCTGCCGCACTTGCCCCCGGGCCGTGCGCGGGACGACGCTGGAGGGAGGACGGCAACGGGTTCGGGAGGCACTCGGTTCGGGAGGCGTCACCCGTGGACGGAAACGAGCCCGCAGGCCGGTCCGGCAGCGGTCACCGGAGCGTGCCGCACACGGCGGACCTGCAGGTGGAGGCCTGGGCGCCGACGGCCGAGGGCTGCATCGGCGAGCTGGTGCACGCCGTCGTCACCGGCTTCGCCGACCTGAGCGGCGCGCGGATCGTCGGCGAGCGCGGCTGCAGCGTCCTCGCGGCGAGCGACGCGGACCTGCTCGCGGGCGTCCTGGAGGAGGTCATCTACCGGATGGACGCCGACGGCGAACTGCCCGTCGCGCTGGCGGTCGGCCGCATCGAGGGACTGGACGGCGCCCGGACCGTCGCGGTCCGCTTCCGGATGGCCGACACCGCCACCGCCGCGCTGATCGGAGCCGTGCCGAAGGCCGTCTCGCTGCACGACCTGGAGCTGCGCGCCGGGCCGGACGGCTGGACCTGCCGGGTCACCGTGGACGTCTGATCGCGGGCGCGCCGGAATCGCCGGGATCCCGGGGAGCCCGGGGAGCGCCGGATCACGGGAGCGGCGCGGCGGCGGGACGCGGGCGCACCGGAACGCGGGAACGGGGTGAGCGAGGTGGAGATCGCACTGACCGAGGCGGGCCGGTACCGCTGGCGGATCGAGCCGCACCCGCCGATGCGGGTGCCCGGCATCGTGTTCGCCTCCGCGGCGCTGCTGCCGCAGGCCGCCGGGGACAAGGCGCTCGAACAGGTGGCCAACGTGGCCGCCCTGCCCGGGATCGTCCGCGCCTCCTACGCGATGCCCGACGTGCACTGGGGCTACGGCTTCCCGATCGGCGGGGTCGCGGCCACCGACGTCGACGAGGGCGGGGTGGTCTCGCCCGGCGGCGTGGGCTTCGACATCTCCTGCGGGGTCCGGCTGCTGGCGGCCGGTGTCGACCGGGACGAACTGGACCCGGAACGGATCCGCCGCCTGATGGACCTGCTGGACCGCACCGTCCCGCGCGGCCTCGGCCGGGGCGGCCTGTGGCAGCTGTCCGGACCGGAGGACCTGGACGAGCTCCTGCTCGGCGGTGCCCGCTACGCCGTCGAGCACGGCCACGGCGTGCCACGCGACCTGGAGCGCTGCGAGGACCGCGGGGTGCTGGTCGGCGCGGCCCCCGGCGAGGTGAGCACCCGGGCCGTCGAACGGGGGCTGCAGCAGGTCGGCAGCCTCGGCTCGGCCAACCACTTCCTGGAGGTGCAGGCCGTCGACCGGGTGCACGACCCGGACACCGCGGCCGCCTTCGGACTGCGACCCGGCCAGGTCTGCGTCATGATCCACTGCGGCTCGCGCGGCCTCGGCCACCAGATCTGCACCGACCACGTGCGCGCCATGGACCGCGAGATGCACCGCTACCGGATCGACCTGCCGGACCGTCAACTCGCCTGCACCCCGGTCGACTCGCCGCGCGGCCGCGCCTACCTGGGCGCGATGACCGCCGCAGCCAACTACGGCCGGGCCAACCGGCAGCTGCTCTCCGAGGCGGCCCGCCGCGCCTTCGCCACCGCGCTCGGCGTCGGGCTGGAGCTGGTCTACGACGTCTCGCACAACCTCGCCAAGCTGGAGACCCACGAGGTGGACGGCGCGCCCCGGAACCTGTGCGTCCACCGCAAGGGCGCCACCCGCGCGCTGCCGCCCGGCGACCCCGACCTGCCCGCCGACCTCGCCGCCGCCGGACAGCCGGTGCTGGTGCCCGGCACCATGGGCACCGCCTCGTACGTCATGGTCGGCCTGCCCGACAACGAGGCCTTCCACTCCGCCTGCCACGGCGCCGGGCGGGTGCTCAGCCGGCACCAGGCGCTGCGCACGGTGCGCGGCGAGCAGCTCGGCAGCGACCTGGAGGCGCGGGGCATCGCGGTGCGCCCCGCGTCGTGGCGGGCGCTGGCCGAGGAGACGCCGGAGGCGTACAAGGACGTCGACGCGGTGGCCGCCGTCACCGAGGCCACCGGGCTGGCCCGGCAGGTCGCCCGGCTGGTGCCGCTGGGCGTCTGCAAGGGGTGAGCGCGGCCTGCGGCCTGCCGCCTGCCGCCTGCCGCCTGCCGCCTGCTGCCCGCCGCCTGCTGCCCGCAGCAGGCGGCGGGCAGCCCTTCGTCCAGGGCCGAGCGGCACCCGGTTGTCCCGGCCGGGTCTCTCGACAGGCCCTCCCGCGGGCGCTTTGATGGCCGACACACCCGTCACAGGAGGTGGTTCATGCCAGGCAACGGAACCGGGCCGGTGATCGAGCTGACGTCGCTCACCAAGCGGTACGGCAGCACGGTCGGCATCGAGGGACTGGACGTGTCCGTCGCGGCCGGCGAGGTGTTCGGCCTGCTCGGTCCCAACGGCGCCGGGAAGACCACCACGCTGCGCTGCCTGGTCGGTCTGCTCAGCCCGAGCGACGGACAGGTGCGGGTGCTGGGCTTGGACCCGGTGGCCGACCACCGCCGGCTCGCCCCCTCGATCGGCTACCTGCCCGGCGAACTGCGGCTCTACCCCGAGCTCACCGGGCGGCAGACCCTCGACCTGCTCGCCGCCCTCCAGGGCGCCCCGGTGCCGCGCCAGACCGAGCTGTGCGAGCGGCTGAAGCTCTCCCGGACCGACCTGGCGCGCCCGGTGGGGGAGTACTCGCGCGGTATGAAGCAGAAGCTCGGGCTCGTCCAGTCGCTCCAGCACCGGCCCGCCGTCGTGGTGCTGGACGAGCCGAGCGAGGGGCTGGACCCGCTGATCCAGGAGACCTTCTACGAACTGCTCGCCGAGGAGACCGCCGCCGGGCGGACCGTCCTGCTCTCCAGCCACGTGCTGCCCGAGGTGCAGCGCACCTGCGGGCGGGTCGCCATCGTGCGGCGCGGCCGGCTGGTGACCGTCCGGTCGGTGGCCGAACTGCGCGAGGCCCGGGCCCGGAAGGTCCGGCTGCTCTTCGCGGACGGGCTGGGCGCCCGGCCGCTGGGCGCCGCCGAACGGTGGTCCCCGCGCTGGGCCGGCGAGCGGGTCGAGCTGCTGGTGCCGCCGGACCAGGTGGTCCCGGCCGTGCGCGGCCTGCTGGCCGAACTGCCGGTGGCCGACCTGACGGTGGAGGAGGCGGGTCTGGACGAGGCCTTCCTCGACCTCTACCGCTCCGAAGACGGCTCGGACGGCTCCGACCACACGGACGGCTCCGAGCACTCGGACGGTTCCGACCACACGGGTGGCCCGACCGGCGGCCGCCCGACCGACGGCCAGCTGCCGAAAGCGGAGGAGAAGTCGTGAACCCGGGCACCGTCAGCCGCCGTCTCCCCCTGGTCTGGCTCGCCCTGCACCGGCGGCGCCGGATGCTGCTCTCGCTGCTGCTGGGCATGGTCGTCTTCGAGACCCTGATCGTGGTGATCGCCGGGACCATCCAACCGGGCGACCTGTTCGGCGCCGCCCGCGGCAACCCGCCCAGCGCCTTCAAGGCCTTCAGCGGCTCCAACGGCGACATCTCCATCGCCAGCTACCCCGGACTGCTCGGCGCCGGACTCACCCACCCGTTCTGGATCGCCCTCCAGCTCACCGTGATCGGCTCGCTCGGTGCCGCCGCCGTCGCGGCCGACGTCGAGTCCGGCACCATCGAGCTGCTGATGACCCGCCCGGTCTCCCGGCGCCGGCTGCTCGCCGAACGGGCCGGCGCCATGGTCGCGGCCTCGGTGCTGCTCAACGCCGCCGCCACGCTGACCATCGCGCTCGGGGTGGCGTTCTCCCCGAAGCTGCGCGCCGCCGTCCCGGAGGGCGCCGTGTTCACCGCCGGACTGCTCGGCTGCGCCCTCGCGTTCAGCCTGACCGGGCCGGTGCTGGCGGTGTCCGCGCTCAGTCGGCGGCGGGCGTACGTGGTCGGTGCGGCCGTCGTCCTCGGGGCGGTCGGGTTCGCGCTCAACTTCGTCGCGCTGGCCTGGTCCCCGGCCCGGCCGCTGCGCTACCTGAGCCCGTTCCACTACTACGCCCCGGGCGACGTGCTCGGCCACGGCGGTGTGCCGTGGGCGGCGCTGGGCGTGCTGACCGGCATCGGTCTGCTCGGCCTGCTGGCGGCGTTCCGGCTGCTGGAGCGGCGCGACCTGGCGATCTGAGACCGGGGCCGGTCGACCGCGCCCCGGCGCACCGGTCGGGGCGCGGTCGACCTGACGGGGACCCCGGTGGACCGGCCGGGGTCCCCGTCCGTCATCCTGTACCCCCGCCGACCCGGCGGCGATGATCATTCTGCGCGGACGGACAGATGGACAGCAGCGACCACAGACCCGCCCCACTCGGGGAAACGCGACGCCCGACGGCCGGTCCGGCGTCCCGGCCGGAGTCCCGGCCGGTGCCTCGCCCGGCGCCCCGGCGGGCGCTCCTGACCGTGCCGGCGGCCACCCTGGCGGTCGCGGCGCTGGCCGGCTGGGGCGCCGCCACCGCCTCGGACTGGAACGGGCCGTGCGCCCCGCGCTTCCCCGGGGTGCAGGAACTGCGCGACGCCCTCCCGGCCTTCGCCTGCTTCACCGTGGGCGAGCGGACGGTCGGCGGCTACCGGCTCGACGTCCGGTACTCGGGCCGTGAACACGACCCGGAGGAGGCGAGGTCCTTCGCCCGGTGGGAGGCCGAGGTCTTCTGGCAGCGCTTCCCCTACCCGGTGTCGAGCGTGCACATCGACACCACGGCGGCGTTCGGCGAGTCGGCGGTCAAGCAGGTGACGCTGGACGCGGGCGAGTTGAGGTCCCGGTTCGGCCCGCAGCCGGCCGGGGCGGGCGCGCGCTTCCCCGGGCAGCCCGTCGGGCGCACCGAGATCGTGCTGTGGGCGGTCTGCGGCGCGCTGCTCGCCGTGGCGGCAGGGCTGCTGCTCCGTCGGCGACCGGGTCGGCGGCCCGGGGCTCAGCAGGTCCAGGCCGCCGCCAGCAGGCGCTCGCGGACCAGGGAGACGTGCGGGTTGGCCGAGCCGGCCGGGCGGCGGACCAGATAGGCGGTGTTGATCGGCGGGTCGGCCGGTTCGTGCAGCAACCGCAGTGCCCCGGAGGCGAGTTCGGCCCGGCAGAGGTAGCCGGGCAGCACGCTCCAGCCCGCTCCCGCCGTCACCGCGGCCAGCACCGCCCGCAGGTCCGGCACGGTGAGCGCCGCCCGGTCGTCCAGCCGCCGGTCGAAGACGTGCCGCCAGTAGCGGCGGGCGATCGGCAGGTCCTCGGCGTAGCTGAGCAGCGGCAGCTCGGCCAGAGCCTCGGGCAGCTCCTGGCCGGCCGGGTCCCGGCGCGCCAGCCGGTCGGCCCACACGGGTGCGGCGACCAGGACGAACTCCTCGTCGGCCAGCGGTTCGGCGAGCAGTGTGCGGCCGCGCGGGCGCCGGGTGGCGACCACCAGGTCGTGCCGTCCGGCCCGCAGTTCCGCCAGCAGCGGGTCCGTCAGCCCGCTGGTGATCCGGAGCCGGACGCCCTCGGCGACCAGCGGCGCGAGCTTCGTCAGCAGGACGGTGCCGAGGAATTCGGCCGGCCCGGCCAGGTGGACCGGTTCCGGGACGCCGCCGCGCCCGTCGGCGACGCCTGCCAGCTGGTCCAGCGGGACCGCCAGGCGGGCGGCCAGGTCGTCGGCGTACGGCAGCGGACTGACCCCGCGCGCCCGGCGCTCGAACAGTTCCCGGCCGAGCCGCTGCTCCAGCGCGCGGATCTGGGCGGTCACCGTGGACTGGGACAGGCCCAGCAGGTGCGCGGCCGCCGTGAAGGAGCCCGCGCGGTGCACGGCGAGGAAGGTCCGCAGGTGGTTGAGGTCCAGTGGGCCGGAGCCCGGCAGCAGCCGATCGCTCATGGCCCGAGCCTACGGGATCCCGATGGCTGGGCCGCCCGTGCGAGACATCGGGATTCCGATGCCTCGCATCGCGTGGCCCATTGGTTCCCGTGGGCCCGCCGGGTCTAGCGTCGGCGTCGTGAGCGCCGCGACGGGGGTCGTCGCGGCAGGGAAACACACCACTGGAGGCACCCACCATGGCCGACATCCTGTTCGTCCTGACCGGTTCGGACGTCTGGACGCTGAACGACGGCACCAAGCACCCGACCGGCTTCTGGGCGGAGGAGGCCGTCGTCCCCTACCAGGCCCTGACCGCCGCCGGCCACCGGGTCGCCGTCGCCACCCCGGGCGGCGTCGTCCCGGTCGCCGACCGGGCCAGTCTGACCGACCCGGCGGTCGTCGAGGCGCTGGAGGCGATCGAGGAGTTCCGCCGCCCGCTCGTGCTGGCCGAGACCGACCCGGCCGACTACGACGCCGTCTTCTACCCGGGCGGCCACGGCCCGATGGAGGACCTGGCGGTCGACGCCGACTCCGGCCGGCTGCTGACCGCAGCCCTGGCCTCCGGCCGTCCGCTGGGCGTGGTCTGCCACGGCCCGGCCGCGCTGCTCGCCGCCCGTACCGAGGACGGCGGCTCGCCGTTCGCCGGGTACCGGCTGACCGGCTTCACCAACGCCGAGGAGACCCAGGCGGGCCTGGCGGACCGGGCGCCCTGGCTGCTCCAGGACCGGCTGGTCGCACTCGGCGCGGACTTCCAGGAGGGCGAGCCCTGGGCGCCGCACTCGGTGGTCGACCGCAACCTGGTGACCGGCCAGAACCCGGCCTCCTCCGCGCTGGTGGCCGCCGAGCTGCTGAAGCTGCTGCAGGCGTAGCCGTCGCCGTTGCCGTTGCCCGTCGTGGCGGCTGTGGTGGCTGGGGCTGCTGGGGCTGCTGGGGCCGCCGAGCGGCGGGTCGGGGCGGGGGTGGGGGTGGGGAGGGGTGCGGTAGGTGCGGGGCCGGAGCGGGCTCAGGCCCGGGCCGACGGCGTGGCAGGCTACCCGGGTAGCACCGCAGCCCGCGACCAGGAGCACCGCCATGGACCGATCCGCCGCCCTCCGCCTCGACGCCACCGCCTCCGGTCACCCGGCGGGCATCCTGGACGCCGCCGAGCGGGCCGAACGTCGGGGCATGGACCGGCTGGTGGTCGCCGAGACGGCGTACGACCCCTTTCTCCAGCTCGCCCGCGCCGCCGACCGGACCACGTCGATCGAACTGGCCACCGGCATCGCGGTGGCCTTCGCCCGCACCCCGATGACCCTGGCCTACCAGGCCTGGGGGCTGCACGCGGCCTCCGGCGGACGGGCCGTCATCGGGCTGGGGTCCCAGGTCAAGCCGCACATCGAGAAGCGGTTCGGGATGCCCTGGGACCGTCCGGCCGCCCGGATGCGCGAGTACGTGCACGCGGTGCGGGCGATCTGGCAGAGCTGGCAGACCGGTGAACGGCTACGCTTCCGGGGCGAGTTCTACACCCACACGGTGATGACGCCGGTCTTCTCGCCCGACCCGGTCCCGGCCGGGGTGCCTCGGATCCTGCTGGCGGGCGTCGGGCCGCTGATGACCCGCACCGCCGGGGCGGTGGCCGACGGCTTCCTGAGCCACCCGTTCTCCTCCACCGCGTACCTGGCCGAGCAGGTGCTGCCCGGCGTGGCCGAGGAACGGGCGCGGGCCGAGGCGGAGGGCGCCGCGTGGACGGGGCGGCCGTTCGAGATCGTCGGCAACGTGCTCACCGCCGCCGGCCGCACCGAGGAGGAGCTGGCGGCCAACCGCGCCGCGACGCGCGAGCGGCTCGCGTTCTACGCCTCCACGCCGGCCTACCGCCCGGTGCTGGCGCAGCACGGCTGGGAGGGACTGCAGGAGGAACTGCACACCCACTCGGTGCGCGGGCGCTGGGCGGAGATGGCCGCGCTGATCGACGACGCGGTGTTCGACACCTTCGCGGTGTCCGGTTCGGTCGAGGAGGTGGCGCGGGAGGTCCGGCGCCGGTACGCGGGCCTGGTCACCCGGCTCTCCGTCAGCCTGCCGGAGGCCGCCGACCCGGAGCTGGGCCTGGACGTCCTGGAGGCGGTGCGCGCCCTGGGCTGACCCTTGGCGACAGGCGCGTTGACCAGCGCCGACCAGCGCGGACCAGCGTTGACCAGTGCCGATCAGCGCGGACCAGCGCGGACCAGCGCCGAGCCGAAACGGGCGGGCCGCGACCGCAGCAGGTTGCCGATCGGGCAGCAGATGATCAAGTCGGGGCAGATTCGGGCAACGGGTTTCCGGTGGTGAGGGCGGGAGGGAGGATCGCGGTGGCAGGCCGGGCCGTGCGACGAGGCGCGGCCCTGCGGTCCTGTCATGTCTTGGCCATCCGTTTTCCGGCCATCCGCTGCCGATCGTGGGGGTGCCCGCGTGTCCGTGTCCGACGACCGCCCGGCCGACTACGACCCGTCGGAGTGCTGGGACCCCGTCGAGACCGCCGAGGCCGACGAGTTGGCCGACCCGGACGAGTTCCTGCGGGTCTGCGCCGCGCTGACCGGCTTCGACGTACCCGAGCTGCGCGCCACCGGCATGGCGGACGAGCACCACCGCACCGTGCTGGCCCACCGGGTCCGCGACGAGCACGCCCTCGTCCACCTCTGGTACGTCGGCGCCTGGCCCGGCGAGGCGCCCAGCTCCGCCCGCGCCCACGACCAGGGCCTGGTCTGGCGGACCTTCCGGGCCGCCCCGCCCGGCGCCGCCGCTCCCGGGCACGGCAGTTGGGCCGACCCGCCGCGGGGCGCGGCAGCACCCGGAGAGGACGAGGGCCGGTGACCGCGCGCTGGGACGCCGTCGTGGTCGGCGCGGGCTTCGCCGGAAGCCTGGTCGCCCACCGCCTCGGCGCACAGGGCTGGCGGGTGCTCGTCCTGGAGGCCGGACGGTCCGCACCCACCGGCGCCCAAGCCTCCGCCGCCCACCGCGCGGCCGGCGGTGGACCGCCCACCTCGCCCTACCCGCACAACCCCGAGGCGCCGTCACCCGACGTCACCGACCTCACCGGACTGCCCGACGGCGGCTTCACCGCCACCGGATACCTGCGCCAGTACGGTCCGCTGCCGTACGCCAGCGGCTACCTGCGCGCCAACGGCGGCACCGGCCTGCTCTGGACCGGACTCACCCCGCGCATGCACCCCGAGAACTTCCGCACCGGCGACCTCGGCCACGGCCGCAACTGGCCGATCGGCTACCACGACCTGGAGCCGTACTACCGCGCCGCCGAGCACGAACTCGGCGTCGCGGCCGACGCCGAGGAGCAGCGCCGAGCCGTCGGACTGCCCATGCCGGACGACTACGCCTTCCCGATGCGCGCCATCCCCGCCAGCTTCCTGGACCGGCAGCTGGCCGACGCCCTCGACGGCCGGTCCGTCCGCGACCCCGCCGTACCCGGCCCCGCCCGGCTCGCCGTCACCCCGACCCCGCACGCCCGCAACGGGGTGCCGACCGAGGGGACACGGGTCAACGGGACAGGGGCCAACGGGACACCGGCCGAGGGGACACCGACCCGCCGCCCCGGCTCCGCCGACGGGCCGCTCTGCGCGGGCAGCGCCGGCTGCGTCCCGGCCTGCCCGAGCGGCGCCAAGTACACCCCGCTGCGCACCCAGGCCCGCTGGGCGGCCGGGGTCGAGCTGCAAACCGAAGCCGTGGTCAGCCGGGTGCTCGCCGACCCGCGGACCGGGCGGGCCGGGGGAGTCGAGTACCGGTCCGGCGGCGCGATCCACCGGGTGGCGGCGGACCTGGTGGTGCTCGCCGCGCACGCGATCGAGAACGCCAGGCTGCTGCTCCTCTCCGGCCTCGCCGACCGCAGCGGCCAGCTCGGGCGCAACCTGATGGACCACCCGGCCCTGCTCACCTGGGGCCTGATGCCCCGCCCGGTCGGCCCCTACCGGGGCCCCGCCTCCACCAGCGGCCTGGAAGCCTTCCGCTTCGGCCCGGGCCGCGACCGCCGGGCCCCGTTCCGGATCGAGATCGGCAACTGGGGCTGGTCCTGGGCCGGCGGCGCGCCCGAGGCCGAAACCGCCGCGCTGCTCGCCACCGGACTGCGCGGCAAGGAACTGCGGGAACGCCTCGGCGACCGGCTCGGCCGCCAGTTCTCGCTCCAGTTCGAACTGGAACAGCCCGCCGACCCGGCCAACCGGGTCACCCTCGACCCGGACCGGCGCGACCCGCTCGGCCTCCCCACGCCGGCCATCCGCTACGACCTCTCCGACTACGTGCGCGAGGGCATGGCCTCCGCCCGGGCCGTCTCCGACCAGCTGTTCGCCCTGCTGGGCGCCGAGGACCACACCGCCTACCCGGCGGACGGCTGGCCGGGCCGGCTGGAACACCGGGGCGAGGTCCACGGCTACCGGGGCGCGGGCCACGCCGGCGGCACCCACCTCATGGGCGACTCGCCCGCCACCTCGGTGGTCGACCACTGGCAGCGCTGCTGGGACCACCCCAACCTGTACGCCGTCGGCTGCGGCTCGATGCCCTCGCTCGGCACCTCCAACCCCTCGCTCACCATGGCCGCGCTCGCGCTGCGCAGCGCCGAGCGGATGCACCGTGACCTGCTGGAGCTGCACCGGCCGGCGGCCGTCACGGCCCCAGGGCCGGTGACCTCCCCGGCCACCGCGACGGCGACGGTCACCGCGACCCCCTCGGCCAACTCCCTTCCCCCCGAACCCCCTTCCCCCTCGGAGCCCTCATGACCGGCCTGCCGCTGCCGCCCGTACCGGAGCCCTACCACCTGCCCTTCCACTACGGCGCGCTGCACAACATCGGCGTCGACTACCTGGTCGACCACGAGCGGGCGCGCGAACTGCTCGGCAAGCGCCACCCCGGGCTGAACGCCGCCGCCTTCGACGGCGGGGCCTGCGTGTCGCTGAACTACCAGCTCTACTTCGCCCAGTACCCGAACGGCGGCGGCGTCACCCAGGAGCTGGAGATCAACCTGATCGCCCACCCGCTGTTCGCCGAGGACCGGATCCCGGTGGTCAACTACGGCCAGTACGCCCGGGGGTACGACCAGACCAAGCTGCTCGGCATCGCCCGGCTGCACGTGCTCTGCGACAACCCGCTGGCCATCGACGCCGGGCGCCGACTGTACGCCGAGCCCAAGCACCCGGGGTGGTTCGAGAGCACGCTGCCTTCGCTCAACGCGCCCGCCGTGCGCGAACGCTGGTCCGTCTCCTGCCGCCGTGCCACCCTCGGGCCCGACGGGCTGGACCGCCACGACGAGGAACTCCTCGCCCTGGACGTGAACCTGGTCGGCCTCACCCCCGAACCGGTCACCAACACCCCGATCACCGGCTACGGCACCGACGACGAGGGCAAGCTCCTCGCCGGGCCGCTCACCGTGTACCAGCCCTACCGCTACTACGCCCTGGACGACCGCACCGCCGACCGCGTCCGGCTCGACCTGGGCAATCCGGCCGAGGAGTCCGCCCGCGACCTCGCCCACCTGATCGCCGACGCCCCGGCCGCCGGGGTCTGGACCTACCAGTCCCCGCCGGTCGCCGCCCACAACCGGGCCTACTACGTCCGGTGACGGCCGACCGCTTCGCGGCCGGGAGCACCGCCGTCCGCCGGGACATCGCGCACGGCCGGGTCTGGACGGCCATGCCGTACACCGTCCTCGCCGACGACGGTGCCGGCCTGACCATGACCGCCCGCCCCGGCATCGCGAGCCTGGCGCCGTCGAGCTGGACCACCTCGCAGCGGGCCGGTGACGACGCGGCCCGCAAGCGCGGCATCGCCGACCTCGCCGCCGGGCACTGGGCACTGGACCACTGGGTCTGGCGCGACACCGTGGTGCTCAGCAGCTTCGCGGCCGGAGAGCCGTACAGCGTGCACGACGGCGGGGATTACCGGCGGCTGGCCGAGAGGACCTCGAACCCGGACGTGCTGCGCCGACTGGCCCGGGGCGAGTACCCGTTCGTCTGGCACGCGATCGCCGCGAACGCCGCCGCGCCCACCGACCTGCTGGTCGCGCTGTCCGCCCGGCGCAACACCACCTGGAACGAGAACCACCTGCTCCAGCTGATCGCCGTTCACCCCGCCCTCACCGGCGAGGCGTTGGACGGGTTCGTCGAACTCCTGGCCGTACGGCTGCGGGAGGGCGGGCGCCCCTACGCGGCGGTGCTGCAGCTTGCCGGGCGGCCGGAGCCCACGGCCGAGCGGCTGCACTGGCTGGCGCACCTGCCCGGGGCCTCGGCCCGGCTGCGCCGGGGAGTCACCCGGGCGCTGGTGGCGCGCCCGGACCGGTGAGCGCGGCCGACGCCTGCCCGTGGAGCTGCTGCACCGGGGCAGGACTCGTCGGTGACGGGCCAGGAAACCTCCGATCCACGGCCGCAGCAACTGCCCCAGCAGGAAGGGGGCGAGCAGCTGGAGACCGATCCTCAGCAGTCCGTCGGCGGACAGCTCGGTGTGCGAGCCCAGCAGCCAGGCCCCCCAGCAGCGGGGTGAGGAGCAGCCCCGCCAGACCGGAGTAGGTGCCCGCGCAGATCGCGGCCGGGACGTTGCCCCCGGCGGCGCCGGTGAGTGCCACCGAGGACTGCACCGTCGAGGGCACCAGGCAGAGGAACAGCACCCCGGTCTGCACCTGCCCGACCGACGACGCCGGAGCCAGCAGACCGCCCACCAGCGAACCCGCGCCGTCGTGGTCGCTGGCCGCCGAGCCGCTGCCGTTCTGGAGGTTGGCCGTCCGGTCGACCTCCAGCCACGAGTCGGCGTGGGAGTTGTCCACGACCGTGATCAGAGCACCGCCCGCCGCCGCAGGTGCGGTACCGACGGCGAGCAGGGCGCACGCCCCGGCCAGCCCCAGCGCACCGGACCGCAGCGGGCAGCCGCCCGCCGGAGACCTTCAGCCCGGCCAGCGCCTCCTCCATCGCCCGGTGCGCCGCGAACAGGCAGGGCGTGCTGTGGATGGCGACGTCCACCCCCCCAGCTCCGTCAGCTCCGGCAGCTCCGACAGCGACCGGTGGGGGTGGCGGGTGACCGGTGGGCGGTCGGGCGGGCGGGGAAGGGGGGTCAGGCGCTGGCGACCGGGGGTGTCGCGCGCCGCTCGCGCAGGGTCCGGAGCATCCGGCGGGTGGCCTTGGTGGCCACCGGCGGCAGCAGTTCCAGGGCCAGCCGGCGCGGGCCGGAGCGCAGGGCCGGGGCCTTGACCTGGTAGTTGAGGCGCAGCACGCGCGTCCCGGCGATGGTGTCCTCGTCCACCGTGTAGCCCTCGGCCTGCCAGTCCCGCGCCAGCAGGACCTGCCGGGCGGCCGCGGCGTCGCCCCAGGTGCCGTAGAACTTCATCGGGGTGAGCAGGACCGGGCGGAGCCCGCCGGTGAAGACGGCCTCCCAGACGGCGGCCGAGACGCCCGGGGTGTGCTCGGAGCGGTAGTCGTCCAGGGCGACCAGGCCGTTCGGGGCGAGCGCGGCCCGCGCCACGGCGATGTCCCCGGCGACGTGTTCGTACAGGTGGGAGGCGTCGACGTGGACGAACCGGCAGCTGCCCGCCGGGATCCGGCCGTCGGCCAGCACCGAGGTGGGCGCCTGGACGATCTCGGGCAGCTCGCTGTGGAAGGCCAGGTAGTTGGCCTCGAAGGCGCTGCGGGTCAGCGTCTTCCGGTAGGACATGTCCATCTCGGCGGCGTTGTCCTCGTCGCCCGCCTCGGAGTCGAACAGGTCGCAGACCGTCAGTCGCTCGCCCGGCCGCAGGTGGTCGCCGAGCAGGACGGCGCTGCGGCCGAGGTAGCTGCCGAGCTCCAGGATGTCGCCGGTGACGCCGGCCGTGGTCTGGGTGGTCAGCAGGTGGCCGAAGGCGGCCCGATCGAGACTGAAGAACCAGCCGGGAATGTCGTCCCGCTTCAGCGGTGCGGGACGGGCGGCTGCGGGCTCGGCGGTGGGCACGGCGGCCTCCAGGGGGACGGCGGGGCGCGGTGGCGGATCACGCCGCGGAGGGGGACGCCGAGGACGTGAGGCGGATCATCATAGCCACGCCGGGGCCCGCCGGGGCCAGGTCTGGAAGGACCTGATTCCGGCTGTTCGCTACTCCGCCAAAGCTGTCCGGGATCTTCTGGTCACGCGGGTCGTCCGGGTTGCTCCAGCTCCGCGATGGTCTCCGTCAGCCAGGCCCGCTCGGCCGCCGTGGAGGCCCGGGCGACGAGCAGCATGCCGCGCCGGAAGGGGTTGGGCTCCCGCTCGGCGCTGACCGGCCGGCCGTCCCCGTCGTAGAAGAAGCTGCTCGGCGCGTCCAGGAAGGCCAGCCTGCGGCGCAGGACGGCGGCCTGCCGGGCCGGGTCGGCGAGGTGGTGCAGGAAGGTGGCGAGCGTGAAGAACCGGATCTGGTCGGTGATCTCGACCTGCTCGGGGTCGGCCAGCCGCCGCAGCAGCTCGGCCCGGCCCTCCTCGGTCGGTTCCAGGGTCTGGCGCGGCGCGGCGCCGGTGCCGGGCCCGCTGCGGCGGGACAGCAGACCGGCCTTCTCCAGCCTCGCGATGGCCGGGTAGAGCGCGCCGTCGCTGACCGGGCGGACGTGCCCGGTCAGGCCGGTGATCCGGGACTTGAGCTCGTAGCCGTGCAGCGGCTGGTCGTACAGGAAGCCGAGGATCGCGAGGGTCAGCACGGTCGAAGCCCTTCCGTCGGAGTGCGCCGCTGGAGCGATCATCTTACCTCTTGCCGATGTACCTCGATTCGATGTATCTCTATTCGAGGTTGCCGTCCAGGCCCCGGCCGCGAGGCCCGGGCCGGCTCCGGACGGCGGAACAGGGGAGGAATCATGCGCGGGCATCTGTCCCGGCTCACGGCGCTCGCCGTACCCGTCTACGCGGAACTGCTGTCCGGGGTGGTCGCCTCGGTGATCGGCACGCTCTGGGTGGCCGGCCTCGGCGGGGCCGCGGTCGCCGCCGTCACACTGGCCGGAACCGTCGAGAACCTGCTGCTCGGGCTCGTCCTGGTGGTCGGCTCCGGCACCAGCGTCCGGCTGTCCCACGCGCTCGGCGCCGGCGACCGCGCCGAGGCCGCCCGCACCACCCGCGCCGCCTGGTGGCTCTGCGCCGCGGGCAGCCTCGCGCTCAGCGTCCCCGGCTTCCTGCTGCGCGACCGGCTGGCCGGCACCTTCCTGGACGGCGAGGCCGCCGTCCACGCCGCCGAGTACCTCACCGTCGCCTTCCCGGCCTTCGCGCTGTTCTTCGGCCAGCGCGTCGCCGACGAACTGTTCAAAGGCGCGGGCGACACCCGCACCCCGATGCGGATCGCGCTGCTCTCCAACGCCCTGCTGCTCGCCCTCGACCCCCTGTTCATCCTCGGCGCCGGCCCCGTGCCCGCCCTCGGCGTACCGGGCGCGGCGCTGGCCCTGACGGTCTCGCGGGCGATCGCCTTCGCCGTCACGCTGTGGTTGCGCGGGCGGCTGGAGACCCGGCCGGCTGGGGGAGCCGGAGCGGCTGGGGCGGCCGGGGGAGTGCGTGCGGCGGCGGCCCGGATCGTGCGCGCGGGAGCGCCGTTCAGCCTGGACTTCACCGCCCGGATGGCCGTCGGCACGGCCCAACTCGGGCTGGTCGCGGGCTTCGGCGTCGCGGCGGTGGCCGGGTTCGGGGTCGGCTACCGGGTGCTGCTCGTCGTCACCATGGCCTTCTACGCGCTGCGCCAGGCCGCCGCGATCGAGGCCGCCCGCCTCACCGGGGCGGGGGAGACCGGCGCGCTGCGCACCCTGCAGCGCGCCACCGGACGTCTCGCCGCGCTCACCGGCGCGGTGGCGGCGGTGCTGTCCGCGACGCTCGCCGCCCCGCTGACCGCGCTGTTCACCGACGACCGGGCGGTGGCGGCGCAGTCCGTCGGCTTCCTGCGGATGGCGGCGCTCTACCTGTTCCCGTACGCGCTGGTGGTGGCCCTCGGCGGGTTCCACCAGGCGACGGGCGCCGGCCGCCCGCTGGTGCTCTCCGTCCTGCTCGGCCTCGGCGCCCAACTCGCCACCTCGGCGGCGCTGTCGGGGCCGTGGGGGGTGTCGGGCGTCTGGCTCGGACCGGCGGTGGGTGCGGTCCTGCAACTCGCGCTGCTGGTGGCCCTGGTGGGACGCCGGGCGGGTGCCGGTGCGGGTGCGGATTCACCATCGGGTAGGGCGTCGGCCCCGGCCGCGGTGAGGGTCGACGAGGCGCAGGTGCTGCAGTCCGTCGAGTGACCCTGCGGCAGTTCGGGAAACCGTCAACTCGGCCCCGGGGCACGGCCGGACGGGTGGCCGGGTCCGCCCGCCGCGACGGCTGCGCCGACCCGCTCCGCGCGTGCGCCGACGGCGTCACGGGCGGGCGGCGGACTCCCGCAGCCGATCGCGGATGCGAGGCCGATCCCGGCGGAACTCGCGGCGAAACCCGCCACACCCGCCACGCCGAGGGCGAGGGCGAGCCGGTGCCCGTAGTGGTCGCCGAGCCGGCCCGCGAAGACCGGCAGGGCGGCGACCGTGACGAGGTAGCCGGTGGCGGCCCACTGGACGGCGGCGACCGAGGCGTGCAGGTCGTGCTGGAAGGCCGGCCGGACGACGGTCAGCGCCGTGCCGTCGAGGGCGACCAGGCCGGCACCGGTGCTGCTCGCGATGAGGGCAGCCGTCGGTGGAGTCGCCGGTGGAGCCGCGGTGTCACCGGGTGGCCGGGCCCAGGTGCGCGTCCAACGCGGCGCGCAGCAGCGGCTCGACGTCCTCGCCGCCGGTGATGAGCCGCAGGCTGCCCCAGGTGCGCAGCTGGGCCAGGCCGTGCAGGTTGGACCACAGGGCGGCGGTGGCGGCGGCCGGGTCCTCGGAGTCCGGGTGCACCTCGGCGACCAGACCGACGAAGGTGAGGAACAGCGGCACGGTGGTGCGGCGCAGCTCCGCGCCGCTGCCCTCCAGCAGGTCGTGACGGAACATCAGCTCGAACATGCCGGGGTTGGCGGCCGCGAAGCCGAGGTAGGCGCGGGCGAGCGCGTCGAGGCGGCTGCGGGCGTCGGCGCCGGTGCCGGCGGCGAGGGCGTCGGCACCGGCCAGGGCGTCGGTGAGCCGGCCGAAGCCCTGCTGCGCGATGGCGGCGAGCAGCTCCCGGTGGGTGGGGAAGTAGCGGCGGGGCGCTCCGTGCGAGACCCCGGCGTGGCGGGCGATCTCGCGCAGGCCGAGGGCATGGACGCCCCCGGTGGCCACCAGTTCGACGCCGGCGGCCACGAGACGGGCCCGGAGGTCCCGGTCCTGATCAGTCATGGACACTGTCTACCAGCACGGCGTAGACAGTGTCTACCCGTCTTCGCGGAGGTGTCGGGGCAGAATCTGCGGCATGGACGAAGGCGGCGAGTCGGTCTGCTGGCTGGAGCGGGTCTGCCCGGAGTGCGGGCGGCTGCGCGAGCGGCCCGGGCCGCAACCGTGCGAGAACTGCGGCGCTGCCGAGGACGACCCGCCCCGCGCGGCCGGGCGGCCGGATCCCCGCGAGGGCTGAACCCCGAACGGGCCCGCCCGGGCCCACCGAAGCCGGACCCCGGTCCGGCCGAGCGGCCGGACCGGGGTGGTGTGCGCCTGGAGGGCGACCGGGCCTACTGCGGCGGCGGCTCGTCCCGGAACTGGCTCTTCAGCTGCTCCTGGGTGCTGTCCACCTGGCCGCCGTACTTGCCCTGAGTGCGGTCGTCGACGGCGTCACCCGCCTTGTCGACGGTCTTGTCGGCCTGCTCTTCGTGGCCCTTCAGCAGGCTCTTGAGCTTATCCATCATGGACATGTGGTCACACTCCCGGATGAGACGGCCCCACTCCTCCAATATCACCGCGCATCCCCCCGCGCGCATCCCGCAGGCTGCGCGGCGGGCTTGGCAAGGCGTTTCCGGTCCTGTCAAATCGTGAGTTCACGGCCCGTCGGAAGGAGTCGCCCTGATGCTTCGAACCCGTCGCTCGACCTCCCCGCTCGACCGCTCCACCACGAACGACCACGCGACGAACGACCACGCCACCCGGCCGGACAGCGCCACCCCGTTACCGCGCTCGCGCTCGGCCGCCAGCCGGCGCGGCGCGGGTGCCGCACTGACCGTCGCCGCCCTGGTCACCCCGTTGCTGCTGGCCGGTGCGGGGAGCGCCGCCGCCGATCCGGACCCGGCACGCAAGGGCGCCAAGCTGGCCGCCCGGCTGGTCGAGGCCAGCGACGCCGAGACCGCTCGCGACACCCTGGCCGCGCTGCAGCGGATCGCCGACCGCAACGGCGGTACCCGGGTGGCCGGTTCGAAGGGCCACGAGCAGTCCGCCCAGTACGTCTACGACCGGGCGCGCCGGGCCGGTCTCACGGTGTCCAAGCAGGAGTTCGAGTACACCTTCTTCGAGGCCCGCACCCAGCGCCTCGACGTGGTGTCCCCGAAGGCCGAGTCCGTGCCCGTGATCGCCATGACGTACTCGGTGAGCGGCCCGGACGCGGGCCTGACCGCCGAGTTGGCCGTCGCGCCGGTCAGCGCCACCACCGGCTGCGCGGCCACCGACTACCCGGCGGGCGGGTTCACCGGCAGGATCGCCCTGATCCGCCGCGGCGGGTGCAGCTTCGCCCAGAAGCAGGCCGCCGCGGCGGCAGCGGGCGCGTCCGGCGCGCTGATCTACAACAACGCCGACGGCGACCTCAACGGGACCCTCGGGGACCCGACGGCCGGCAAGGTCCCGACCGGCGGGATCACCAAGGCGGCCGGTGAGGCGCTGGCCACCGCCGCGGCCGCCGGGCCCGTCCGGGTGACCCTCGACATCCGCACCCTGATGGAACCGCGCAAGACCTGGAACGTCATCGCCGAGACCCGCGGCGGCGACCCGGCCGACACCGTGATGGTCGGGGCGCACCTCGACTCCGTCCCGGCCGGGCCCGGCATCAACGACAACGGTTCGGGCTCGGCGGGCATCCTGGAGGTCGCGGAGAACCTCAATGTCCACCCGGTGAAGAACAAGGTGAGATTCGCCTGGTGGTCCGCCGAGGAGTTCGGCCTCAAGGGCTCCGAGGCGTACGTGAAGTCGCTCTCCGAGGCGGACCGGAAGAAGATCCGGCTCTACCTCAACTTCGACATGATCGCATCCCCCAACTACGCGCAGTTCGTCTACAACGGCTCCGGCAGCGCCGGCGGCGGCGCGGGCCCCGAGGGCTCGGCCCAGATCGAACGGGACCTCACCGGCTACCTGGACGGCCTCGGCCTGCCGCACGACCCGACCGCCTTCGACGGCCGCTCCGACTACGGCCCGTTCATCGACGCGGGCATCCCGGCCGGCGGCACCGACACCGGCGCCGAGAAGATCAAGTCCCCGGAGCAGGCGGAGCGTTACGGCGGCGCGGCGGGCACCGCCTACGACTCCTGCTACCACAAGGCCTGCGACAACCTCGGCAACATCGACATGGACGCCTTCGACGTCAACATCGACGTGATCGCCCACGCCGTCGGCACCTACGCCTGGGACCTCTCCTCGCTGCAGCGGCCCGCACCGGCGCCGGCCACGGCCGGGAAGTCGGCGGGCAACCCCGTCGGGAAGCCCGCCGGGGCACCGGCCGCCGCCGGCACGAGCGGCTGCGCCGACGACGTGACGGCCTGACGCCCGGGTGGGCCCGCTGCCGTCCTCGGGCGGCGGGCCCACCCGCCCGCCGTACGCACCGCGAACGCCGCACGCGAATCCGCCATCCGCTCCTCCCCTCCGTCATCCCTCCGCCATCGCCCCTGGTGGGCGCCGGTGCGGTCACCGTAGCGGAGGGTACTGACAATCCGGCCCCGGGGCCTGTACGGTGCCGCGCGGAGCGCATCCGCCGTGACCCGGTGGGTGCGCCGAGCCCGGTCCTGCCACCATGGGACCGAGATCACGACACCGTGGCACCCTCGGAGGAGTCAGCAACATGAGCACGCACTACGACGTCGTCGTCCTCGGCGCGGGCCCCGGCGGTTACACCGCCGCCGTCCGCTCGGCCCAGCTGGGTCTGAAGGTCGCGGTCATCGAGGCCAAGTACTGGGGCGGCGTCTGCCTCAACGTCGGCTGCATCCCCTCCAAGGCCCTGCTGCGCAACGCCGAGCTCGCCCACATCTTCACCAAGGAGGCCAAGACCTTCGGCATCAAGGTCGAGGGCCAGGTGACCTTCGACTTCGGCGAGGCCTTCCGCCGCAGCCGCTCGGTGGCCGACGGCCGGGTCAAGGGCGTCCACTACCTGATGAAGAAGAACGGCATCACCGAGTACGACGGCTGGGGCACCTTCGTCGACGACCGCACCATCCAGGTCGCGCTCAGCGGTGGCGGCTTCGACGTGGTCACCTTCGACCACTGCGTCATCGCCGCCGGTGCCACCACCCGCCTGCTGCCCGGCACCAGCCTGAGCGAGCGCGTGGTCACCTACGAGGAGCAGATCCTCACCGAGCAGCTGCCGGAGAGCATCATCATCGCGGGCGCCGGCGCGATCGGCGTCGAGTTCGCGTACGTGCTGCACAACTACGGCGTGAAGGTCACCATCGTCGAGTTCCTCGACCGGGTGGTGCCGCTGGAGGACGTCGAGGTCTCCACCGAACTCGCCAAGCAGTACCGCAAGCTGGGCATCGAGGTGTTGACCTCCACCCGGGTCGAGTCGATCGACGACAGCGACCCGAACGCCAAGGTCCGCGTCACCGTCACCAAGGGCGGCGAGCAGAAGGTGCTCGAGGCCGACAAGGTGCTCCAGGCGATCGGCTTCGCGCCGCGCGTCAACGGCTACGGCCTGGAGAACACCGGGGTCAAGCTCACCGACCGCAACGCCATCGCGGTGGACGGCCGCGGCCGCACCAGCGTCGAGCACATCTTCGCGATCGGCGACGTCACCGCGAAGCTGATGCTCGCGCACGCCGCCGAGGCCATGGCCGTGATCGCCGCCGAGACCATCGGCGGGGCGGAGACCATGGAGGTCGACTTCGCCATGATCCCGCGCGCCACCTACTGCCAGCCGCAGATCGCCTCCTTCGGCTACACCGAGGCGCAGGCCCGCGAGCTGGGCCACGACGTCAAGGTCGCCAAGTTCCCGTTCACCGCCAACGGCAAGGCGCACGGGCTCGGCCACCCGATCGGCTTCGTCAAGGTCATCAGCGACAACCAGCACGGCGAGCTCCTCGGGGCCCACCTGATCGGCCCCGAGGTGACCGAGCTGCTGCCCGAGCTGACGCTGGCCCAGCAGTGGGACCTGACCGTCCACGAGGTCGCCCGCAACGTGCACGCCCACCCGACCCTCGGCGAGGCGGTCAAGGAGGCCATCCACGGCCTCGCCGGTCACATGATCAACATGTGACGCTCCGGTCCTGACGCCCGGCCGCGTCCCGCGCTGCACCCCGTGCCGAGTCCCGCCCCGCGCCCCGTCGAGCAGGTGCCCGACGGGGCCGGGCGAGGCGGGACGCAGGTGCAGCTGCTCAGGCCCGGCCCGCGATCAGACCGAGCCGGCCGTCGAAGCGCCGGTAGAGTACCCGGCCGCGCCCGCTGGCGGGGTGGGCGAAGAACAGGAACGGCAACTCGGCGGCCTCCAGCCGGTCGACGGCCTGCGCCTCGGTCAGCCGGGGCGCGCCGTACGGGCTGAGCGTGATCGGCGCGGTGCGGCGTCCGGGCGGGCCGGCGGCGACGGTACGGGCCAGGCGGTAGCCGGTCGGCCCGACCCGGTAGACCACGGCGTCGGTCTCGGTCGCCGGATCGGTGAACAGGTGGATGTGGTAGTCCATCGCGTCCATCGTCCGGGCGGCCGCCTCCGGCGAGCACCACACCAGCGCGGGCTCCTTGCGCCGGGCGATCCGGGCGCCCGCACCGGCCACGGCGGGCCGGACGGCGGACGGTACGGCGGGCAGGCCGACGAGCGGACCGCCGGTCGGCACGGTGGCGGCGGACGGTCCGGCCGACAGCACGGCGGGCACGGCGGGCGCGGCGGGCGCGGCGATCCGGTGGCCCGGCCACGGGCGGGGCACCCAGGCGCCGGTGACGGCCCCGATCCTGCCGCGCAGCGCGTCGGCGGCCCGGTCGAGGGAGTCGCCCAGCCCGGCCGCGAGCTCCTGGACGCGGATCCGCCGACCGTCCACCTCGGCGTTCACCTGCGCCAGCACGCCGCCGGCCACGGCCGCCAGCCTGACCCGCAGCGCCTCCACCAGCGTCCCCACCCCGGGCGCCACCGCCGCAGCGGCGATCCGGCCCCGGGCCTCGGCCACGACCTCGCCCGTCAGCCTCTCGAACGCCCCCACTGCGACCAACTCGCCCATCACCAGGCCCTTCCATCCCGTCCGGCGCATTCCGCCGACCAGGATCCCGACCCCCTCGGCCCCCGGCCAGGGCCCAACGGCCCCCACCCGCTGGGCCGACCGGGCCCACCCGGCGGGCGGACGGGCCCGGGCGGTGCCGTGCGGCGGTCCGGTCAGGAGAGCCGGGTGCGGAGCCAGCCCTTGACCTCGGGGGTGACCGGGTCGGTGAGGTCGGTGAACTCCTCGTGCTTGGTGAGGAACGTGGCGACGTAGGGGCAGATCGGCACGATCCGCTTGCCCGCCGCGCGCACGTCGGTCAGCGCCTCCTGGACGAGACGGGCGGCGAGGCCCTGGCCCGCGAAGGCGTCGTCGATCTCGGTGTGGAAGAAGACGCGCTGGTCCTCGTGGTCCCGGTACTCGGTGAAACCGGCGAGCTTGCCGTCCACGAGGATCTCGTACCGGTGCCGCTCGTCCGCGCGCTCGACGACGGTGCTGGTGGGAGTGGTCACGGTGGGGCCCTTCGGTCGTGCGGAGTGTCACGGAAGTCGATCACCGGCATCCTGCCAGGCCGCCCCCGAACGGGCCATCCCCGAACGGGCCATCCCCGAACGGGCCATCCCCGAACTGCCGCACACGCGCTCGCGGTGGGGCCGCTGCCGACCGACGCCACCGCACCCTCAACCCTCGTGCCGCTCGCCCTCGGCCCGGTCCGGGCGCCCGCGCGGGCCGGGGTGGGCCCGCAGCTCCCGGAGTTCGCCGATCACCGCCCAGGCGACCGACACCACCGGCACCGCCACCACCGCGCCCAGGACACCGGCCAGGACGGCGCCGCCGATCACCGACAGGGCGATCACCACCGGATGGATCCGGACGGACCAGCCGAGCACCAGCGGGTGCAGCAGGTGGCCCTCGATCTGGCCGATGACCACGATCAGGGCGAGCACCAGCAGGGCGACCACCGGGCCGCGGGCCGCCAGGGCGACCAGGGAGGCGATGGCCAGCGCGATCGGCGAGCCGATCAGCGGGATGAGCGCCGCCACGAACTCGAGCACCGTCAGCGGCAGGACCAGCGGCACCCCCAGGATCGCCAGGGCGATGCCGACCAGCACGGCGTTGGTCGCCGCCACGATCAGCACACCGCGGGTGTAGCCGGCGAAGGTGCGCCAGGCCGCGCGCCCCGCCCGGTCCCAGACCGTCCGGCTGCCGGTCGGCAACTGCCGCTGGGCCCAGGACCACATCCGGTCGCCGGAGTGCAGGAAGAACACCGAGCAGAACACCGAGAGCGCCAGCCCGGTGACCAGTTCGACGGCCCGGCCGGCGCCGCTGAGCGCGGTGCTGACCAGCGTCGAGCGATGGGCGGCGATGAAGTCGCCGATCTTGGCCCGCAGGTCGGTGACGGTTCCGGGCCGCAGGTGGAAGGGGGCGCCGGTCAGCCAGTGGTCGATCCGGCCGAGGCCGCCGCGCAGTTCGTTGCCCAGCCGGTTCCACTCGTCGGCGACGGTCGTCCCGACCAGCGTCAGGACCCCGCCGATCACCGCGAGGGCGCAGAGGAAGGCGATCAGGACGGCGAGCGAGCGGGGCACCGCCCTGGCCGACAGGTCGACCAGCGGGCGCAGGACCGAGGTGATGACGAGTGCCACGAACAGCGCGATGACCGGCAACTGGAGCCGGGCGAGGACGTCGACGACCAGGTAGGCGCCGATGCCGAGCAGCCCCAGCCGCCAGGTGTACCCGGCCGCCGTCCGGAGCCCCTCGGGGATGCGCTCCACGGACCGCGCATCCTTCCCGGGCGCCTTCCCGGGCGTCGCCGGGCCGCCGCGCCGCGCCCCCACCCGGGGGCGCCTGCTGCCGAGCGGCACGACGCGCCGGTCCGGCCGCCCCGGGTCCGGCGGGGACTCTTCGTGCACCTGCCGCCTCCTGAACGCCGTACGCGCGCCGCGTTCCGTCCGCCGAGCCTCGCCAGGGCCTCGCCGGACCACCTACGGCCGACCGGGCCCCCGAGCCCACCGGTCGGGGCTCGCAGCAGCACCCTGCTCCGCCCCGGTGGTAGCCGACCCGGGCGCTGAGCGAGCCGGTGGGGGAGGGTGCCGTGGACGACGGTGACCACGGACAGCCCCTGGTCGAGGCCGCCGCGCTGCCGCCGCCGTGACCGGTGTCGTGACGGGCCGTGACGGGCCGTTACGGGGCGCTGGCCGCCAGGGCCTCGCGCACGGTGAGCAGGCAGGGGTCGCAGTACCGGTCCGGCCCGGCCTCGTCGCCGCCGTCCCCGGCCGGGACGACCCGCTGGGACGGCTCCAGGAACCGCCCGCACAACGACGACGTCGCGTCGTCCTTCGCCACCACGTGCCACACCACGACGGGTGGCGACACCGCCGGGTCGTGCTCGGCCCACATCTCGTACACGGCGCTACCTCCGGATCGCTGGGGCTCGGTCAGTCCATGCAACCCCGGGGGCTCCCGAACGGCCACCGGGCCAGACCCGGTGGGATGGTTGTCGCCCGGGCGGGGCCGGGGGCCGCTTCCGCACGCGGGAGCCCGCCGGTCCCGGGCGGCCGCACGCCGCGCGCAGGCGTACGGCCGTCGGGGCCCAGCTCCACGCGCTCCTCGCGGCCCTTCTCGCCCGTCCCCCGCCCCGCAGAGGCCGGCGAGGCCGCCACGCCGTCCCGGCCGGCACGGGTCCGCCACCCGGGCGCCCACCGTCGGATTCGACCGCTGTTCAGCGGTGCGTGGCTCCGCCGATGATCTCCGACCGCTCCCGGTACGTACCGTCAGGACCCCACCACTTCCGGGAGTGATCATGCACGACATCCACGAGTCCGGGCACGAGTGCGACTGCCCGCGGACCGCCGACCTCGACGGGGACGGACCGGCCGCGGCCGGCCGGCGCCGGTTCCTGCGCGGTGCGGGCCTGCTGGGAGCCGGGGTCGGGACGGCGGGGCTCGGTCTGCTGGGCGCGGCGCCCGCGCGGGCGGCCGGCCCCGAAACGGTCGCCGGGCCCGGCGCCGCGACAGGAACGGCGCCGGGGAAGGCCAAGGGAACGAAGGGCCGGGGTCGCTGGCAGCCCGACCCGGACGCCCGGCGGTTCACCGTGGTCGTCATGCCGGACACCCAGTACCTCTTCGACCAGGACCGGATCCACCCGGCGCCGCTGGAGGCCTCGATCCGCTACGTGCTGGACGGCGGGGTCAACCGCGAGGACGGCACGGACGACAACATCGTCTTCCTGGCCCACCTCGGCGACGTCACCGAGAACGGGCTGGCCGTCGAGTTCGCCGCCGTATCCGAGCTGTTCGGCCTGCTGGACGAGGCCGGCGCGGCCTACGGCGTGCTCGCGGGCAACCACGACGTCCGCTCCTCGACCGACGACCGGCGCGGCAGCACCCCGTACCTGGAGACCTTCGGCACGGAGCGGGCCGCCCGCACCGCCGGGTACCACAGCTCCAGCCCGGACGGTTACAACACCTGCCACGTCTTCAGGGCCGGCGGCCGGGACTGGATGCTGCTCTCGCTGGACTGGCGGCTCTCGGACGCGGGCTTCGCCTGGGCGAACGCGGTGATCGCCGCCAACCCGAGGCTCCCGGTGATCCTGACCACCCACGACCTGGCGTACGCCGACGACAGCGGCCGGGCCGAGCTGTCCGACTACGGCAAGCGGCTCTGGGAGCGGCTGATCGGCGGCAACGACCAGGTCTTCCTCACCGTCAACGGCCACTACTGGCCGCCCGGCCGGACGGTGCTGAAGAACGCGGCGGGCCACGACGTCCACGTCCACGTCACCAACTACCAGGACCGTTACTACGGCGGTGCGGCGATGATCCGTGCGTACCGCTTCGACCTCGACCGGAACACGGTCGACGTGTCGACCTTCTCGCCGTGGATCCAGCAGATCGCGGCCGAGGAGCGCAACGCGCTGGCGGCGCAGGAGGTCGAGCTGACCTCGGACGTGGACCGCTTCTCGCTCGCCGTCGACTTCGACCGGCGCTTCGCCGGCTTCGCGCCCGTCCGGCAGCGCCCGGCGCGCCGGGCGGCCGAGCTGCTGGTCCGGGACACCGTGGCGTACTGGCGTTTCGACGGCGGTGGTAGTGGCGGCGGCGGCGGTGCCCGCCCGGCGGCCGGCAGTGCCGTGTCCCCGCAGCAGGTGGTCGAGGACCTGGCCGGGCAGGGCAACGACCTGTTCTGGCAGGGCGCCCCGGGCACCCCGGACAGCGCGCTCAGCTGGTCGGCCGACCACCACCCGGACCAGCCGGGCCACGGCAGCCTGCTGTTCCGGGGCACCCGTTCGCCCGTCCGCGGCGCCTACCTGCAGACCGCGCCCACCGCGCCGCTGAACCGGGAGACCTTCGAACGCGGCTTCACCGTCGAGGCGTTCTTCAAGCTGCCCGCCGACTGGGACTCCGCGCAGAGCCGTTGGTCGGCGCTGCTCAGCCGGTGGGGGACGGCGGGCGAGGCGGGCCGGAGCGGGCCGGGGACGGACGCGGACGAGCCCGTCGCCACCCTCAGCGTCTCCGAGGCGCCGGCCCTGCAGTGGTGCGTCTACCCGGTCAACCAGACCGGGGCGTCGACCTGTTGGGGGCACCAGCTGCCGCTGGACCGCTGGTGGCACGTCGCGGTCGTCAACGACGGCAGGCTCAGCCGGATGTACGTCGAGGGCTGCGAGGTGGCGCGCAACCCGGCGACGCCGGCCGTCGGGCTGACCACCCTGGGGCGCCCGTGGATGTTGGGCGGCTACTCCTACGCGGGGGTGCTGGACAAGGTGTTCCACGGGTACGTCGGGGACGTCCGGATCGTGAAGCGGGCGCTGCGGACGGGCGAGTTCATGACCGCCTGAGCACGTGACCGCCTGAGCACCTGACCGCACCGAGGGCCCCGACCGCCCGGCCGCCCGCGGAACGCGACACCGCCGGGCCCTCGACGAGGACCCGGCGGTGTCGGTGTCGGCGCGCCGGTACGTGCGCGCGCGTCCCGGACGGAGCGTCAGCCGCGGCGGCCGCGCCTGCGGCGGGTGACGAACACCGCGCCGCCGCCGAGCGCCAGCAGCGCCACGGCCGTGAGCGCGATCGGCAGGGTGGCGGAGTCCGCACCGGTGGTGGCCAGCGCCGGGCCGGAGGCGCCGCTCGTGGGCGCCGCGACGCCGGTCCCGGAGGCGGGCGCCGAAGCCGAAGCCGAGGCCGAGGCCGAAGCCGAGACCGAGGCCGAGCCGCCGCCGGTGGGCTGACCGGTCGGGGTGGCCCCGCCGGCCGGCTGGCCGGTGGCCGGGTCGAGCAGGAGGGTGGCCGACTGCGGGTTCTTGAAGTCGAACATGCCCTCGATGGAGCCGGCGTGCTCGTCGAAGGAGGCGTCGCCGATCCGGCCGGTCTTCCAGTTGTCCTCGACGAAGCGCAGGACGGAGGTCTGGTCGGTCAGCGTGTGGTCCACGAAGTTCGCCTTGGCGTACGGGGACGCGACCATCAGCGGCAGGCGGGGGCCGTAGCCGCAGCGGTCGGCGTAGCCGCCCGAGCCGCCGTCCTTGCCGCACTGGCCGGGGCCGCTCAGGCTGTCGTTGGCGGCGTCCCGCGAGCCGTTGACGGGCTCGGCGAACTTGTGGTCGTACCAGCCGTCCGAGTCGTCGTACGCGATGACGACGGCGGTGGAGGCCCAGTCCTTGGACCGCTGCAGCTTGTTCAGGGTGTCCACGACGAAGTGCTGCTCGTCCAGCGGGTCGGAGTAACCCGCGTGGCCGTCCTGGTAGTTGGCGGCCTTCAGGTAGCTGACGGCGGGCAGGTTGCCGTGCTGCAGGGCGGCGTCGAAGTCGGTCAGGTCGTACTGGTGGTTGGCCTGGCCGTCGTGGCCGACCTCGTCCACGTCCTTGGGCGCCAGGTGCTTCGGGTTCGCCGTGGACTTGTAGTACTGGAACGGCTCGTGGTGCGGGTTGTAGTCGGTCTGCGACGCGCCCACGATGTTGGGGTGGGCGGCTCCGCAGACGGCCTTGCCGTCCTTGTCGCCGGTCGGCTTGAAGCCGCCCTGGAACCAGCCCCAGCTGACGCCCTTGTCGTTCAGCAGGTCGCCGATGGTCCGGCCGGTCATCACCAGCTGGTTGTGCTGGGGGTTGGAGCAGTCGTCGTAGCCCGGGTCCGGGTCGTTGATGACGGTTCCGACGCCGTTCGCGTCCGGGGAGGAGACCACGTAGGCGTCGGTGGTCTTCTGGCCGGTCTTCGGGTCGACGGGGTAGCCGCCGTGGGTCTGGCCGGTGACCAGGTTGAGCGCTCCGGGGGTGGACGGGCCGTAGGTGGTGCCGAAGAAGCTGTCGCTCATCGCGAAGCGCTGGGCGTAGTTCCACAGTGCGGTGACGGTGTTGCCGTCGTAGTAGTCCATCACCAGGCCGGGCTGGGTGAACATCGGGGCCTTGCAGCTCTCGACGTCCGTGTGCTCGACGAACTTGTCCATCTTCCCGCCGTCGAAGGCGAGTTGCTCGTCCTTGTAGGTGTGGTCCTGGTCGCAGGTGACGGCCTGGGACGGGCTCAGCCGCTTCGGGTTGGTCCCGTTCGGGTTGTGGTGGAGCAGGTCGTCGGAGAGGCCGTCGACCTTCGGGGTGCCGGGCTTGGCGGTGAACTTCACCTTGTCGTCGGCGGTGTTGGCCGCGTTCGGGTAGGTGCCGAAGTAGTGGTCGAAGGAGACGTTCTCCTGGAAGATCACCACCAGGTGCTTGATCGGGGTGGCGGTCTGCGGGCCGTCGGCCGCGAAGGCCGCGGGCGCGCCGCCGAAGGTCGCCGCGGAGACCGCCAGGGAGGCCGCGCCGACCAGGCCGGCGCCGGAGCGGAGCCAACGGCTGCGGGTGGGGACTGCGTGCATGGTTGGTACCTCGGACGTCACGTCAGGTCTTTCGGAGTAGGGGCCCCGCCGGGTGGATCTCGGGCGGCGGGGCGCCATGAAGCTGGACGGGCGAGGTGAACGCAGTTTACATGGACATGTGAATGCGGACTGAACGAGGGTGGTCCGAGGGGGAGCCTTCGGGCTGCGAATCGGTTCGGACGCGTCGAAGGTCGACGGACCGTCAGTCGAGAGCCATGAGCGGCCCGGCGACCGTCCGTCAGTCGCGCGCGAGGGCCTCGACCCCGGCCAGGACCAGTGCCAGGCCCTGTTCGAAGCCCTCCTCGAAGTCCTGGAACATCACCCGGCCCGCCTCGGCCGCGAGCGGGTGGGCGGCCAGGCGTTCGGCGCGGGCCTCGACGTCGTAGCCCCCCTGGCCCGCGAAGGGGTTGGGGCCCATCGCCTGTTCCTCGATGACGTAGCCGATGGTGTAGCTGTACGCCGTGTACCAGGCCCGGGTGGCGGTCGCCATGGTGAAGCCGGCGTCCATCAGCACGCGCAGCGAGGCGTCCAGGCCGGCCGCGTACGAGGTGTCGGTGAACCGGGCGCCGCTGTAGACCTTCGCGCCGTCGCGGTGGCGCAGCAGTTCGGCGCGCAGGGTGCGCATCGTCGTGAGGTACACCGTCCGCCAGTCCCCCGGTGGCTCCGACGGGCCGCCGCCCGCCTCGGCCGTACGGGCCGTCATGCGGCGCATGATCTCGGTCGCCATCTCGTCCAGCAGGGCCTGCTTGTCCTTGAAGTGCCAGTACAGCGCGGGTGCCTTGACGTCGAGTTCGGCGGCGATGGCGCGCAGGGTGAGGCCGTCGAGGCCGACCTCGTCGAGCAGGCGCAGCGCGGCGTCGACGACCTGGGCGCGGTCGAGTTTGGGAGTTCTCTGCGGAGTCACGCTTGACAGTTTAACGCCGTTAAGTGCAGGCTTTCGGCATCGGCTACTTAACAACGTTAAGGAGGTCGCCGTGACCATTCGCGGCACGCACACGGACGTCCTGATCATCGGCGCCGGCCCCACCGGCCTCGCCCTCGCGCTCGACCTCGCCCGGCACGGCGTCGCCGCGCTGCCGGTCGAACGCGGCACGGAGCTCTTCCCCGGCTCGCGCGGCAAGGGCCTGCAGCCGCGCACCCTGGAGGTCCTCGACGACTTCGGGGTGCTCGACCGGGTCCGCGAGGTGGCGGGCCAGTACCCGCCCAACCTGTTCTGGAAGGACGGCGAGCCGCAGGGCGAGCGCCGCATGTACGAGCCGACCGAGCCGTCCGAGGCCGAGCCGTACACCGAGACGCTGATGCTGCCGCAGTGGCTCACCCAGCGGGTCCTGTACGGGCGGCTGCGCGAGCTGGGCGGCGAGGTCGCCTTCGGTCGCGAACTGGTCGGCCTCTCCCAGGACGAGGAGGGCGTGACCGCCGAGTTCGCCACCGGCGCCCCGGTCCGGGCCCGCTACCTCGTCGCGGCCGACGGCGGGCGCTCGACCGTCCGGCGGCTGCTCGGCATCGGGATGACCGGGGAGACGGTCGACCCGTCCCCGATGCTCGTCGCGGACGTACGGGTCACCGGGCTCGACCGCGAGCACTGGCACGTGTTCCAGGCCGACGAGGGCGTGCTGGCGATCTGCCCGCTGGGCGGCACCGAGGACTTCCAGCTCGTCGCCGCCTTCCCCGAGGGGGCGGCCGTGGACCTCACCCTGGACGGACTGCGCAAGGTGGTCGCCGCTCGCTCCCACCTGACCGCCGATCAGGTCACCGAGCTGCGCTGGATCTCCGAGTTCCGCCCGCGCGCCGCGCTCGCGGACCGGTTCCGCGAGGGCCGGGTGTTCCTGGCCGGGGACTCCGCGCACGTCCACTCGCCGGCCGGCGGGCAGGGTCTCAACACCAGCGTCCAGGACGCGTACAACCTGGCCTGGAAGCTGGCCGCCGTGCTGGCCGGCCGGGCGGACGCCGCGCTGCTCGACACCTACGAGGAGGAGCGCCGCGCCAACGCGGCGGCGATGCTCGCGCTGTCGACCCGGGTCCACCGCGGCGAGGAGCGCCGGGGCCGGGCGACCCAGCAACTCGGGCTCGGCTACCGGGAGTCCTCGCTCGCCGTGGACACCCGCCCGGACCTCCCGGAGGACGCGCTGCGGGCCGGTGACCGGGCCCCCGACGGCCGCCGGGGCGGCACCCGCCTGTTCGACGCGTTCCGCGGCCCGCACTGGACCCTGCTGACCGTCGGCACCGACGCCCCGCTGCCCGCCCTCGCCGCCCCGGTGGTCCGCATCCCGGCCTACCAGGCGTACGGCACCGGCGTCTTCCTGGTCCGCCCGGACGGCTACCTCGGCTGGGCGGGCCGGACCGCCGACGGCCTCGCGGACTACGCGGCCCGGCAGGGGATCCTCGCCGACTGACCGCGGCCCGCGCGCCGCGCCGCCGCGCGCGGCATGCGGGCCGCCGGCCGGCCCGCTCGCCGGGGTTCGGTCCGCCTGCTGCCGGGCGTCGGCCTGGGCGCGGGCCTCGGGGGTGGCCTTCAGGTCGTGCAGCCAGCCGTCGAGGCCTTGGCGCAGGATCGCGGTGGCGGCGGGCACGTCCGCGTCGACCTGGGGGCCGGTGTGGGTCTCCTCGGTGCGCACCGGCACCCCGCCGGCGACCTCGGTGAAGGTCCACACGTGGACGCCGTCGATGCGCAGCCCCTCGGAGTCGGCGGGGCCGGTCCGGCGGACGCGGGAGCCGGGCCGCAGTTGCCGGACGGTCGAGGTGATGTCCACGTCGGTGGCCGTGGTCGCGGGGTTCCGCGGCAGCGGGGTGGTCCAGTGGAACACCGAACCCCGGTGCAGCGGGCCGTGGTCGAGACGCTCCGCGGTCCGGCCCGGGGGCTGCCAGGACGGCCCGTACGCGACGTCGGTCGGCAGCTGCCAGCCGGTGCGCAGCGGCGCGTGGATCAGCGCCGCGGTCCGGTGGCGGATCCGGGCGCCGGGGTCGATGCCGGCCCCTCGGCAGGTCCGGGGCGTGTCGTGGCGACCACCCCGCCCCCCACCGGCGCGGTCCACCGCTTCCCGGTCCGCTGGACGCGCCCGCACGGCGTGCTGTCCCTGGAACACGCCGGCCACTTCACCGGCATGGGCGTGCTGGCCCCCCGGTTCTGACCGCCCGCCGAAGCCCGCCGGAGCCCGCCGGAGCCCGCCGGAGCCCGCCGAAGCCCGCCGGAGCCCGCCCCTCGGGCCCGACTCCGTCGCGACGGGGCGTGTACGGCCGGTCGCACTCCGATCCGGACGGGTGCGCGGAGCCTCGGGCGTTCACACAACCATCACTCCGGGTAGTTGATCCACAGCATTGAGTGGACAGGGGGTGGGGTCAGGGAGTCGCGATGTCGGATCACGAGCAGTTCGGCGCGCGCGCCGCTTCGGAGGGACGTCCGCCCCGCTCGGAGCGGGTGCCGCCGCAGGCCGCGGCGCCCGGCAGCCCCGCCGAGGCCGCCCGTCCGGTCCCCGAGGCCGTCCGGCCCGCCCCCGGGGACGGCGACACCGCGGCCCCCTGGCACGACCGGATGCTGCCCCTGCTGCGCACCCCGACGGCCGACCGCCGGCTGGCGCCGTACCCCTCCGGTGCGGAACCGCCCGGGACGGCCGAACCGGCCCGGGTGCTGGACCTCGCGCTGCTGGTGGGCGAACTGCTGCTGGCCAGCGGCGAGGCGGCGGAGGACGTCGAGGCCGCGATGCTCGCCGTCGCACGCGCCTACCGCGTCCACCCCTGCGACCCGCAGGTCACCTTCACCCGGGTGGCGATCTCCTACCAGCCGGGCGCCCCCGGGCCGCCGCTGACGGCGGAGTGCTCGGTGCGCCGCCCGGCCGGCGACTACGCGCGGCTGGCCGCGGTCTTCCGGCTGGTCACCGAGATCGCGACCGGCGGGGTCACCGTCGACGACGCCCATGACCGCCTGGTCGCCGTCCTCCGGCCCAGCCGCCGCTACCCGACCCGGCTCGTCCTGCTCTGCTGCGGCCTGCTGGCCGGGGCCGCGACCCTGCTGGTCGGCGGCCGGACCGACGCCCGGGCGTGGCTGGTGTTCGCCAGCGCCGTCGTCGCGGCCCTGGCCGGCGACCGGCTCTCGGCCCTGGTGGCGCGCCACGACCTCCCGGCCTTCTACCAGTTCGTGGTGGCCGCGGCCCCGGCGGCCGTGATCGGCATCCTGCTGTCGTTCAACGGGCTGCACCTGCGCGGATCGGTGGTGATCACCGGCGGGCTGTTCGCCCTGCTGCCGGGCTGGCCCATGGTGGCGGCGGCCCAGGACGGCCTGGCCGGCTTCTACCTGACCGCCGCGGCGCGCTTGCTGGAGGCGCTGTACCTGATGGCCGGCGTGGTGATCGGCGTGATGACGGTCCTCTACGTCGGCGTCAACAACGGTGCCGACCTCGCGGCCCAGGACGCCCCGGCCGGAGCGGTCAACCCACCGCTGCAGCTCGCCGCGGCGGTACTGCTGACCCTGGCGTTCGCGGTGCTGCTGAACACCGAGCCGGCCGCGCTGCCCGCGGTCCTGCTCAACAGCGCGGCCGGGTGGACGACGTACGGGGTGCTGGCCAACGCCGGCGCGGAGCCGATCCTGGCGACCGGCCTCGCCGCCGGGCTGGTCGGACTGTCCGGTCAGCTGATGGCGCGCTACCGGGGCGCCCCGGTGCTGCCGCACGTCACGGCGGCCCTGGGACCGCTGCTGCCCGGGTCGGTGCTGTACTTCGGGATGCTCGCCTTCGTCCGGGGCCGCCCCGAGATCGGGCTGAGCGGCATCGGGCGGGCCGCCGCGATGGCGATGGCCCTGGCGATCGGGGTGAACCTGGGCCGCGAGCTGGCCCGGCTCTTCCTGCCCGCCCCACGCCCGGCTCCCCGTCCGGCCCCGCGCCCCGGCTCACGCCTCGTGCCACCGGCCCGCCGCCAGGGCGGCCGCCACCGCCGGTGACGCGGCACCGGCTGATCCCCGCTCAAGACGGTGCGCCGACCGGTCACGGCCCCCGGCCCCCGGACCCCCGGACCGCCGCAGGCGGGGCCACCCCACCCGTCAGGGGCAGTCCTCGTGCAGCCCGCAGAGCCAGGCCAGCGCCTGGTGGGCGCCGAGGACGTAGGCGTGGTCCGTGCCCTGGGCCAGGGCCCGGCGCAGGCGCACGGCGGCGGCCTGGCACTCCGCCAGCAGCTGCGCCCGGCACGGTTCGGCCGTGCCGACCGCGGCGGTGGCGGTGACGGGCGCGGCGACCTGGGCCCCGGCGGCCCACCGGTAGGCACCCAGCACACCGTGCTCGAACCCGGTCCACGGCCGGGGGCGCCGGTTGGCCGTGTCGATCGCGGCGAACACCTCGTCCAGCGGGCGCACTCCCACGGCCGGGATCGTCTCGTCACTGGTCATGTGCGCAACCTACGTCCGCCCGGGGCCGACCGCCCCCGGTGACGCCGCCCGGCGCCGCGCGGCGGCCGTCCGGTCCACCCGGGCGGCGGCGGGCCGGGCGGCGCCCGGGCCCGACCGGCGCGGGGCCCGGCGGGGGAGCCCCCGTCCGCCCGGTAGTCTGGCCGGATCGAGCCCGGCCGGTGAGGTGGCCGGGCCGGAGGAACGGTGCGGGCCGGCGGCCCGTCGGTGGAGAACCCTGATGACTCGTCGTTTTGACTGCTCGGACGCGTCCGAGCGCGCAGCCGGGCTGCGCGAGGCCGTGGCCGCGGTGCGCCGCGGCGAACTCGTCGTGCTGCCCACGGACACCGTGTACGGGGTGGGCGCGGACGCCTTCGTGCCGGAGGCGGTGGCCCGGCTGCTGGCGGCCAAGGGCCGGGGGCGCAACATGCCCTCGCCGGTGCTGGTCGGCTCCCCGGAGGGCCTGGACGGCCTGGTCGAGGTGACGCCGCGTGCCCGGGACCTGGTGGCCGCGTTCTGGCCGGGCGGGCTGACCGTGGTCGCCCGTCACCTGGCGTCGGTCGAGCTGGACCTCGGCGAGACCGGCGGCACCGTCGCGGTCCGGATGCCAGCGCACCCGGTCGCCATCGAACTCCTCAACGCCACCGGACCGTTGGCGGTCTCCAGCGCCAACCTGACCGGGCACGACTCCCCGCAGGACTGCGACGCCGCCCAGGGCATGCTGGGCGACTCGGTGGCGGTCTACCTCGACGGCGGCCCGACCGCCGCCGCCGTGCCGTCCTCGATCGTGGACGTCACCGGCGAGGTGCCCGTCCTGCTGCGCGCGGGCGCGATCGGCGCCGAGCGGCTGCGCGAGGTCGTCCCCGACCTGCGGGAGCGCTGAGCCGCGCGGCCGGAGGCCGCGGCGGCCGGCGGGGGCGTGCCCCGGCTCAGGCGGTGACGGCCGCGGGCCGGGCCAGCCACTCCGCCCAGGACACCTCGTGACCGATGAGGCAGGGCTCCCGGAAGGGCCACGCCTCGGCGATCCAGCGCGGGACGAGCGCGTCCAGCGCCCGCTCCAGCTCGGTGCCCACCCGGTCGTCCACCACCCACCAGGAGATCTCGGCGTCCGAGCCGGCCTTCTGCGGCGGGTCGATGTAGACGCAGCCGAGCAGGGCCGTCTCCGCCTCGTCGAACAGCGCGTAGTTGAACGACTCGTGGGCGGCGATCTCCCGCTCGTGCCGGACCAGGTCGTCCAGGTCCTGCTGGTGGGTCATGGTGGCGGGCGGCCAGCCCCAGGCCTCGCCGTAGATGGACCAGAGGCGCTCCCGGGAGCCCATCACGGCGGGGTAGTCGAGATCGGTGTCGGTCCCGGCGATCGGGCGCAGGTGGTGGGCGCCACCGGGGAGCGGCACGTGGACGGGGTGGACGAAATCGGCGGGCAACCAGGTCATGGGCCGGCAGGCTAGTCGAGCACGGCTGCGGTCCGCGCGGAATTTCCCGGCGGGGCCCGGGCGGCCGGGCCGGCACCGGTCGCGGGGAACCGCTCGGCGGCTCAACCGGCCTGCGGCTCCCGGCCGTTGCCGCCCGGGTGCCGGTCACCGGTCTTTGCTCGACGCCACCCTGCTCGCTCGCCCGCCCGCTCACCGCCGTCCGGCGGGGCACGGCCGAACTCCCGGACGCCGTCGAGCAGTACGAGCAGCGGATGCCGGAGTACGGCTTCGCCGCCGTGGCCGAGCGCCCGGACCGCCTGCCGGACCTCCCCCGCCCGCCGAGCCCCGTGCCCGCCGAGCCCTGCCCACTGGGCCCAGCGCCGACCGCCGCCCGATCGCTCGGCCGCCGCTCGGGTGAACGGGCGGCGCGGCACGCCGCACCGGCCGGGGGACCCGCCGGACCGGGGGCGATGATCTCCGGGTTCCCGGCCGCCCGCACCCCCGGAGGCAGACATGCGGATCCTGCTCCTCGCCAGCGCGTTCAACAGCCTCAGCCAGCGCCTGCACGCCGAACTGCGGGACCGGCGGCACACCGTGGACGTCCGGCTCGCCGGGGACGACGAGGACCTGCGGGCCTCGATCCGCGGCCTGGAGCCGGACCTGCTGCTGGCGCCGATGCTGCGCACCGCGATCCCCGAGGACGTCTGCGCGGCGCTCACCTGCCTGGTCGTCCACCCCGGACCGCCCGGCGACCGGGGCCCCTCCTCCCTCGACCGGGCGGTCCAGGAGGGCGTCGCCGAGTGGGGCGCGACGGTGCTCCAGGCCGAGGCGGAGCTGGACGCCGGGCCGGTCTGGGCGGGGGAACCCTGCCGGCTGCCCGCGCACGGGAAGAGCGACCTGTACCGCAACGAGGTCGCCGACGCCGCCGTCCGGGCCGCCCTGCTCGCCGTCGAGCGCTTCGCCTCCGGCTCGTACGCGCCGCAGCCGCAGCACGGCCCCTCCTGGCGGGAGCCGGTGCGGGTCCGCCCCCACCTGCGCCAGGCCGAGCGCCGGATCGACTGGGCGGCCGATCCCACCACGACGGTGCTGCGCAAGCTCCGCGCGGCCGACTCCCAGCCCGGGGTGCTCGACACGCTGGTCGACGGCGAGTGGTACCTGCACGGCGGGCACCCGGAGCCGCTGCTGCGCGGCCGCCCGGGCGAGCTGATCGCCACCCGCGCCGGGGCGGTGTGCCGGGCCACCTCGGACGGCGCGGTGTGGATCCCCGAACTCCGCCGCCGGTGCCCGCCCGGCGGGCCCGCGACCTTCAAGCTCCCGGCGGTGACGGCGCTCGGCGCCCTGCTGCCCCCGCTGCCGGAGTCGGCGGTGCCGCTGTCGGCCGACGAGGACGGGCGGCCGTCCGGCTGGACGGACATCGGGTACCGCGAGGAGGGCCCGGTCGGCTTCCTGCGCTTCTCCTTCCCCGGCGGCGCGATGGCCACCGACCACTGCCGCCGGCTGCTGGCGGCGTACCGCTTCGCGCTGGGCCGGCCGACCTCGGTGCTGGTGCTCGGCGGCGGCCGGGACTTCTTCTCCAACGGCATCCACCTCAACGTCATCGAGGCCGCGCCGGACCCGGCCGCGGAGTCCTGGGCCAACCTCACCGCGATGGACGACCTGGTCGCCGAGGTGCTCACCACCACCGACCGCCTGGTGGTCGCCGCCGTCGCCGGGAACGCGGCGGCCGGCGGGGTGATGCTGGCCCTGGCGGCGGACGAGGTCTGGTGCCGACGGGGCTCGGTGCTCAACCCGCACTACCGGCTGATGGGGCTGTACGGGTCGGAGTACTGGACGTACTCGCTGCCGCGCCGGGTGGGGCCGGTCCGGGCCGCGCGGCTGATCGCGCGGGCGCTGCCGGTGTCCGCCGCGTCGGCCGAGCGGATCGGCCTGGTCGACCGGGTGCTCGACTGCGGTCCGGCGGAGTTCGGCCCGGGCGCGGCCCACCTGGCCGGGCTGCTCGCCGCCTCGCCCGCCACCCAGCGGCGGATCGTGGCGAAGAAGGCCGCGCGCGAGGCCGACGAGCTGGTCAAGCCCCTCGACGCCTACCGGGCGGAGGAGCTGGCGGTGATGCACCGGCAGTTCTTCACCCCCGAATCGCCGTACCACGCGCTGCGGGCCGCGTTCGTCCGCAAGCGCCCGGCGCCCGCAGGGCTCCTCGCCGCGACGTGACCCGAACGGCCCCGTCCGGCTCGCGCGCCCCGGCGCCCCCGTCGGCCCTCCGGACCGGCGTCCGCACCGGACTGTTGCTATGACTGTGTTCGAGCCATTTCGTCCGGCTCCCATCCCCGAGGAGGCATCCTCATGGGTGCTGCAACAACCGACACCGACGTGGTGCACATTCTCTGGATCAACGCCGGCCTCAGCTGTGACGGCGACTCCGTCTCGCTGACCGCCGCGATGCAGCCCAGCATCGAGGAGATCGTCACCGGCACGCTGCCCGGCCTGCCCAAGGTCGCCGTGCACTGGCCGCTGATCGACTTCGAGTGCGGCCCGGTCCAGGGCGCGGACAACTTCGTCGAGTGGTTCTTCAAGGCCGACCGCGGCGAGATCGAGCCGTTCGTCCTGGTCGTCGAGGGGTCCATCCCCAACGAGAAGATCAAGGAGGAGGGGTACTGGTGCGGCTTCGGCGACGACCCCGCCACCGGCCAGCCCATCACCACCAGTGAGTGGCTGGACCGGCTCGCCCCCAAGGCGACCGCCGTGGTCGCGATCGGCACCTGCGCCACGTACGGCGGGATCCACGCGATGGCGGGCAACCCGACCGGCGCGATGGGCGTGCCGGACTACCTGGGCTGGAACTGGAAGTCCAAGGCCGGGCTGCCGATCGTCTGCGTGCCGGGCTGTCCGATCCAGCCCGACAACTTCGCCGAGACGCTCACCTACCTGCTGTACCAGCTGGCCGGCTCCGCGCCGATGATCCCGCTGGACGACAAGCTGCGGCCGGCCTGGCTGTTCGGTGCCACCGTGCACGAGGGCTGCGACCGCGGCGGCTACTACGAGCAGGGCCAGTTCGCCACCGACTACGGCACGCCCGAGTGCCTGGTGCGGCTCGGCTGCTGGGGTCCGGTCGTCAAGTGCAACGTCGCCAAGCGCGGCTGGACCAACGGCATCGGCGGCTGCCCCAACGTGGGCGGCATCTGCATCGCCTGCACGATGCCGGGCTTCCCGGACAAGTTCATGCCCTTCATGGACCCGCCGCCCGGCTCGCGCGTCTCCACCAACGCGAGCAGCGCGTACGGCGCGCTGATCCGCCGGCTGCGCGCGATCACGCTGAAGACCGTCGACAAGGAACCGAAGTGGCGCCACAGCGGCCGCCACCTGACCACGGGTTACCGCCCGCCCTGGTGACGGCCGCGGGGCCGCACACCTCCCGGTGTGCGGCCCGTCGGCGCCGCCGCCTCCGCCCCCGTTCAGAGAAGGACACGACAGACACGATGGCAACACCGACGACCAGGGCGGCCGGCGACGGCAGCGGCCTGACCGAGATGTCCTGGGACCCGATCACCCGGATCGTGGGCAGCCTCGGCATCCACACGAAGATCGACTTCAAGCAGAAGCGCGTCGCGGAGTGCTACAGCACCTCCTCGGTGTTCCGCGGCTACAGCGTCTTCATGCGCGGCAAGGACCCGCGCGACGCGCACTTCATCACCAGCCGGATCTGCGGGATCTGCGGCGACAACCACGCCACCTGTTCGGTCTACACCCAGAACATGGCGTACGGGGTGAAGCCCCCGCACCTCGGCGAGTGGATCATCAACCTCGGCGAGGCCGCCGAGTACATGTTCGACCACAACATCTTCCAGGAGAACCTGGTCGGGGTCGACTACTGCGAGAAGATGGTCCGCGAGACCAACCCCGGCGTGCTCGAACTCGCCGAGCGCACCGAGGCGGCGCACGCCGGCGACCACGGGTACAAGACCATCGCCGACATCATGCGCTCGCTCAACCCGATCGAGGGCGAGTTCTACCGCGAGGCGCTGCAGGTCAGCCGGTACACCCGGGAGATGTTCTGCCTGATGGAGGGGCGCCACGTGCACCCGTCCACGCTCTACCCGGGCGGCGTCGGCACCGTCGCGACGGTGCAGCTGTTCACCGACTACCTGACCCGGCTGATGCGCTACGTCGAGTTCATGAAGAAGGTCGTGCCGCTGCACGACGACCTCTTCGACTTCTTCTACCAGGCGCTGCCCGGCTACGAGGAGGTCGGCCGGCGGCGGGTCCTGCTCGGCTGCTGGGGCAGCCTCAACGACCCGGACCACTGCGACTTCACGTACCGCAACATGACGGACTGGGGCCGCCGGATGTTCGTCACCCCCGGCATCGTCGTGGACGGCAAGCTCGTCACCAACGACCTGACGGAGATCAACCTCGGCATCCGGATCCTGCTCGGCAGCTCCTACTACGAGGACTGGCAGGGCAAGGAGCTCTTCGTCACCCACGACCCGCTGGGCAACCCGGTCGACCCCCGGCACCCGTGGAACCAGCACACCATCCCGCAGCCGCAGAAGCGCAACTTCGACGACAAGTACAGCTGGGTGATGTCCCCGCGCTGGTTCGACGGCAAGGACCACCTCGCCCTGGACACCGGCGGCGGTCCGATCGCCCGGCTGTGGTCCACCGCGCTGTCCGGGCTGGTCGACATCGGCTACGTCAAGGCCACCGGGCACAGCGTGCTGATCAACCTGCCCCGCTCGATGACCAAGCCCGAGGTCACCTTCGAGTGGAAGATCCCGCAGTGGAGCAACGCCCTCGAACGCAATCGCGCCCGGACCTACTTCCAGGCCTACGCGGCCGCCGCCGCCCTGCACTTCGCCGAGAAGGCGCTCGACGAGGTCCGGGCCGGGCGCAGCCAGACCTGGGAGCGCTTCGAGGTGCCGGACGAGTCGATCGGCTGCGGCTTCACCGAGGCGGTGCGCGGCGTGCTCTCGCACCACATGGTGATCCGCGACGGCAAGATCGCCAACTACCACCCGTACCCGCCCACCCCGTGGAACGCCAGCGTCCGGGACAGCTACGGCACGCCCGGCCCGTACGAGGACGCGGTGCAGAACACCCCGATCTTCGAGGAGAACTCCCCGGAGAACTTCAAGGGCATCGACATCATGCGCGCGGTGCGCAGCTTCGACCCCTGCCTGCCCTGCGGCGTGCACATGTACGTCGGCGGCGGACGCACCGTGCAGACCATGCACGTGCCCACCGGCCTGAGCGGGCTCACCGCATGACGGCCGAGCAGACCGGGCTGCGGATCCAGGAGGCCCTGGACGCCCTGGCCGGCAGCGGTGCCGAGCAGGCGGGCGAGCACCTGGTCCGGGACCTGATGGACTTCTACGGCCAGGGGCTGGCCAGGATCGTCCCGGCGCTGCCCCCGCCCGCCCTGGGACGGATGCTGGACGACCCGGCGGTGGCCGCCGTGCTGCTCCTGCACGACCTGCACCCCGAGGACGTCACCGCCCGGATCGAGCGGGCGCTCGCGGCCCTGCCCGAGCGGGTCGAGGTGCTCGGCTTCGATCCGGGCACCGGCGTGCTGCGGCTGCGCCGGACCGCCTCCGGCTGCGGCTGCGCGGAAGGGGACGTGGAGGCCGTCCTCGCCTGCCACGCGCCCGAGGTGACGGCCCTGGAGCTGGAGCGCTCCCCGCAGCTGCTGCAGATCGGCACCCGCCCGGCGCAGCCCGCGGAGGCGCGATGAACACCCGCCGGATCTCCCGCGACGGGACCGCCCTGCTGCGCCGGCTGCGCGAGCCCGCGCCACCGCGACCCGAGCAGTGCGGCTTCTGCGGCCGGGACCTGCCGGCCGGCCACCGCCACCTGGTGGACGTCGAGGAGCGCGCGCTGGCCTGCACCTGCACCGCCTGCGGCCTGCTGTTCCAGCAGCCGGGCGCGGCCGGCGGGCGCTTCCGCACCGTACCGGACCGCTACCTCGCCGACCCCGGGGGCGAGTTGGACGAGCGGGCCTGGTCGGTGCTGGGCATCCCGGTCGGCACCGCGTTCCTGTTCCGCAACGCCCTGCTGGACCGGCTGCTCGCGTTCTACCCCGGCCCGGCCGGCGCCACCGAGAGCGAGGTGGACCAGGAGGCCTGGGACCGCGCCCTCGGCGGCAGCCGGCTGGCCGCCGCGCTGGAACCGGACGTGGAGGCGCTGCTGCTGCGCCGCACCGACGGGCGCGTCGCCTGCTTCCTGGTGCCGATCGACGTCTGCTACGAGCTGGTCGGCCGACTGCGGCGGTGCTGGCACGGCTTCGACGGCGGGGCCGAGGCGCGGGCCGAACTCGACGCGTTCTTCGGCCGGTTGGCCGACCGGGCCCGCCCGCTGCCCGCGGCGGTGACGGCGTGACCTCACTCGCCTTCGCCTGTACCGGCGTGCGGTCCGACCCGTACGCGGCCGTTCCGACCCTGGTCTTCCGGCTGCGGATCACCGCGCCGGCCGACACCCGGGTGCACGCCCTCGCCCTGCGCTGCCAACTGCGGATCGAACCGGGCCGCCGGTCGTACGCCGAGCCGGAGGGCGAGCGGCTGGCCGACCTGTTCGGCGAGCGGGAGCGCTGGGCGAACACGCTCAACCCGATCCAGTTCGCCACCGTGCCGCTGCTGGTGCCCGGCTTCACCGGCGGGACCGAGACCGACCTCGCGGTGCCCTGCAGCTACGACCTGGAGGTGGCCGCCGCCCGCTACTTCCGGGCGCTCGACGGCGGGGACGTACCGCTGCTGCTGCTCTTCTCCGGCACCGCCTTCGCCGGCCCCGGCGGCTTCCAGGTCACCCCGGTGCCGTGGGACCGGGAGGCCGCGGTGCGGATGCCGGTGCGGGTCTGGCGGGAGGCGATCGACCGGCACTTCCCCGGCTGCGGCTGGCTGCGCCTGCCCGACGACGTGCTGGACGACCTGCTGGCCTACCGCTCCCGGCGGGCCCTGCCCTCCTGGGAGGCGACGGTGCGGGAACTGCTGACGGCGGCCGCGGTCGAGGAGGTGGCCCGGTGAGCGGCTTCCCGGCCGGGATCGAGCGCGGCTTCGCGGCCGCCCGGCAGATCGCCGACGCGGTGCTGCTGGAGGGCTACGTGCTCTACCCGTACCGCGCCTCGGCGGCCAAGAACCGGCTGCGCTGGCAGTTCGGCGTCCTGGTGCCGCCCGAGTACACCGCGCAGGGCGGCGAGCACTCGCACCAGCGCACCGAGTGCGTCCTGGAGGCGCGCGGCGAGGACCGGCTGGCGGTCGAGCTGCGCTTCCTGCGGGTGCAGCGGCGCACCGTCGAACGGGCCACGGCGGCCGGCGGGTTCGAGCCGGTGGAGCGGCTGGAGCTGGCCGACCGGGTGCTCGTGGAGTGGGACGAGGGCGTCGAGGAGAGGATCGAACTCCTGGTCCCGGTCGAGGAGTTGACCGGAGCCGGGGTGCAGCGGGCGTTCCGGCTGCCGGGCGTCGGCGAGACCGAGCTGCTGCGCGAGCAGGGCACCGCCGTCGGACGGCTGGTGCGGCGCCGCGAACAGGTTGACGGCCTGGTGCGGCTGACCGTCGAGGAACTGCCGGGCCCGTACCGGGCGCAGCGGCTGACGGCGGTGGTGGAGAACGTCTCGGCCTGGGTGCCGCCCCGGCGGGCGAGCCGCGAGGACGCACTGCCGCGCTCGCTGGTCTCCGCCCACCTGCTGCTGGGCCTGGAACACGGCCGGTTCGTGTCGGCCACCGACCCGCCCGAGTGGGCCCGCCCGGCCGTCGAGCGCTGCCGCAGCCGGCACACCTGGCCGGTACTGGCCGGGCCGGAGGGCGAGCGCGGGGTGCTGCTGTCCTCGCCGATCATCCTGGAGGACCACCCGAAGGTCGCCCCGGAGAGCCTCGGCACCCTGTACGACGCCACCGAGATCGACGAGATCCTGGCCCTGCGCACCGCGGCGCTGACCGACGAGGAGAAGCGGGAGGCCCGGGGCACCGACGAGCGGGCCGCGGCCGTGATCGACCTCGCCGACTCCATGCCGCCCGAGGTGCTGGAACGCCTGCACGGTGCCATCCGCGGGCTGCGCGACCTCACCGGTGCCACCGCGGACGCGGAACAGCCCTGGTGGGACCCGGGCAACGACCCGGAGGTCGACCCCGCGCGGGACCGGGTGCTGGTCGGCGGCCACGCCGTCGGTGCCGGCAGCCGGGTCCTGCTGCGGCCCGGGCGGCGGCGCACCGACGCCCAGGACCTCTTCCTGGCCGGGCGCACCGGCGTGGTGGAGGCGGTACTGCACGACGTGGACGGCTCGGTGCACCTCGCCGTCACGGTGGAGGACGACCCGGGCGCGGACCTGTGGCGGGCACAGGGGCGGTTCCGCTACTTCCAGCCGGACGAGGTCACCCCGCTGGGCGAGGCCGTCCCGCTGGGCGAGGCCGTCCCGCCGGGCGGGGCCGTCCCGCCGGCTGCCGACGACCGGGCGGAGGAGTCGTGAACGCCGCATCGGTGCTGGTCGCCGGGGTGGGCAACATCTTCCTCGGGGACGACGGGTTCGGCGTGGAGGCGGTGCGGCGGCTGTCCGCGCACCCGCTGCCGACGGGCGTCGAGGTGGTCGACGTCGGCGTGCGCGGCGTGGACCTGGCGTACCGGCTGCTCGACGGCCACCGGACCGCCGTCCTGCTGGACGCCACCTGCCGCGGCGGGGCGCCCGGCACGGTCTACCTCATCGAGGCGGCCGCCGAGCCGCTGGAGGTGCCGCAGCTGGACGGGCACCGGATGGGGCCGGACGCCGTGCTCGCGCTGCTCGCCACCCTCGCGGCCGGGACCGGCGGCGAGCCGCCCGGGCGGGTGCTGGTGGTCGGCTGCGAGCCGGCGTCACTGGAGGAGGGCATCGGGCTGAGCGCCCCCGTCGCCGCCGCCGTCGAGGAGGCGGTCCACGTGGTCCTGCGGATCCTGGACGAGGCCACGCAACCGGAGAGGGAGACAACACCATGCTGAGGAAACTGTTCTGCGCGGCCCTGCTGGCCGGGATCGGCGCGATGGTCTGGCAGAGCCTGCCGGACCTCAAGCGGTACCTGCGGATCTCGCGGATGTGAGCCGCGAATTGCTGCGAACGGTGCAGCCCCGGGCGCGGTGGCGGCGCGGCTTCGGGCCGTCGCCGCCACCGCGCCTTGTAATGGGGCGCGCCTCGTAATGGCGCCCGCTGCCGACCGCCGTGGGAAGGAACCGATGCACGAGATGTCGATCGCCGCCGCCGTCGTCGAGCAGGTGGACGCGGCCGCGCGCGACCACGGGGCCCCCGGGGTGGCGCGGGTGCGGCTGCAGGTGGGCGAGTTGGCGGGCGTCGTCCCGCAGGCCCTCGACTTCTGCTTCGAACTGGCCTGCGCCGGAACGCTGGTGGCGGGCGCGGTGCTGCACACCGAGACCGTCGCGGCGCGGGCCCGGTGCACGCCCTGCGAGGCCGAGTGGGCCGTCGGCATGCCGCCGGACCTCGGCTGCCCGAGCTGCCCCGGCGGCGGCGTCGAGCTGCTGTCCGGGCGCGAGCTCCAGATCCTCGACGTCGAGTGGGCCGAGCGCCCGGACGTCCCGGCCGAACAGAAAGGCTGATGCCGATGTGCCGCACGGTCGACCTCCGGCAGGCGGTCCTCGCCCGCAACGACGACAGCGCCCGCGAGCTGCGGGCGGCCCTGACCGCCCGGGGGACGGTCGCGGTCAACCTGCTGTCCAGCCCCGGCAGCGGCAAGACCGCCCTGCTGGAGGCCGAGTTGGCGCTGGCCCGGCGGCGTGGTGTGCCGGTCGCCGCGCTGACCGCCGACCTCGCCACCGAGAACGACGCGCTGCGGCTGGCCCGTTCGGGCGCGCCGGTCAAGCAGGTGCTGACCGACGGGCTCTGCCACCTGGAGGCGCGGATGCTCGCCGGGCACCTGGACGGCTGGCTGCCGCAGGACTGCCGGCTGCTCTTCGTGGAGAACGTCGGCAACCTGGTCTGCCCGGCCTCGTACGACCTCGGGGAGTCGCTGCGGGTCGTGCTGGCCTCGGTGACCGAGGGCGAGGACAAGCCGCTCAAGTACCCGACCGCGTTCGGCCTGGCCAACCTGGTGCTGGTGACCAAGACGGACCTCGCCGGGGCGGCCGAGTTCGACGAGGCCGGGTTCACGGCGAACGTGCGGCGGGTCAACCCCGGGGTGGAGGTGGTGCACACCTCGGCCCGCACCGGTGACGGTGTCGGGGCGCTGCTGGAGCGGGCGCTGGCCGTGCTGGACGGCGCCGCGCCGCACCGGCCGGTGATGGCGGCCCCGACCCACGCGCACGGGCATGCGCACGGGCACGGACACGAGCGCGGACACGGGCACGGCCACGCGCACGGGCATGAGCACGGGGACGGTCAGGGGCGCGACCACGGGCGCGACCGCGCGGTGGCCGGGGAGGCCCCGTGACGGTCGGCCGTCCGGAACTCGGCCGCGAGCGGCGCCGGGTCGCCGTCCGCGGCCTCGTCCAGGGCGTCGGCTTCCGGCCCTTCGTCTTCACCCTGGCCGGTGAACTCGGCCTGGCCGGCAGCGTCACCAACACCGGCGAGGGCGTGCTGGCCGAGGTCGAGGGCAGCCGCGAGGCCGTCGAGGCGTTCTGCCGCCGGGTGGCCAGCGACGCGCCGCCGCTCGCCCACGTGGCCTCCGTCGACCACGCGCCGCTCGCCGCCACCGGCGCCACCGGCTTCGCCATCACCGCGTCCCGGACCGACGGACCCCGGGCCACCCTGATCCCGCCCGACGTCGCCGTCTGCGCCGACTGCCTCGCCGAACTCGCCGACCCGGCCGACCGCCGCCACCGGCACCCGTTCATCAGCTGCACCAACTGCGGCCCCCGGCACACCATCGTCACCGGCCTGCCGTACGACCGCGCCAACACCACCATGGCCGGCTTCCCGATGTGCGCGGACTGCGCCCGGGAGTACACCGACCCGCGCGACCGCCGCTTCCACGCCCAGCCGGTCGCCTGCCACGCCTGCGGGCCGCGGCTCGCCCTGACCGTGCCCGGGCGCACCGGCCTCGCGGGGGAGGACGCCCTGACCGGGGCCCGCCGACTGCTGGCCGCCGGGGCGGTCCTCGCCGTCAAGGGCATCGGCGGCTACCACCTGGCCTGCGACGCCCGCGACACCGGCGCCGTCGCCCTGCTGCGCCGCCGCAAGCGGCGCGGCGACAAGCCGTTCGCGCTGATGGCCCGTGACCTCGGCACGGTCGAGGAACTGCTGCCGCTCGACCCGGTCGAGCGAGAACTGCTCACCGGACCGGTCCGGCCGATCGTCCTGCTGCGCCGCACCGGCGCGCCGCGGCCGGAGTTCGCGGCGGTGGCCCCGGGCAGCCCCGACCTCGGGGTGATGCTCCCGTACACGCCGCTGCACCACCTGCTGCTCGCCGCGCCGGGGCCGGACCTGCTGGTGATGACCAGCGCCAACCTCTCCGGCGAGCCGATCGTCACCGACGACCGGCAGGCGCTGGACACGCTCGCCCCGCTGGTCGACGGCTGGCTCACCCACGACCGGCCGATCCACGTGCCGTGCGAGGACTCGGTGGTGCGGGTGGTGGACGGCGAGCAACTGCCGCTGCGCCGCTCGCGCGGGTACGCCCCGCTGCCGCTTCCCCTGCCGGTGCCGGTGCGCCCGGTGCTGGCGGCCGGCGGGGACCTGAAGAACACCTTCGCGCTGGCCCGCGACGGCTACGCCTGGCTGTCCGGACACATCGGGGACATGGACGACCTGGCCACGCTGCGCGCCTTCGACCGCGCGGTCGACCAGCTCGGCACGGTCAGCGGGGTGCGGCCCGAGCTGCTGGTCACGGACCGGCACCCCGGGTACCGCTCGGTCCGGCACGCCGAGCGCGCCGCCGCCGGCCGGCCGGTGCACCGGGTGCAGCACCACCACGCGCACATCGCCGCCGTGATGGCCGAGCACGGCCTGGACGGCGGCCGGCCGGTGCTCGGCCTGGCCTTCGACGGGACCGGCTACGGCGAGGACGGCGCGATCTGGGGCGGCGAGGTGCTGCTGGCGGACTACGACGGGTTCCGCCGCCTCGCCCACCTCTCCTACGTGCCGCTGCCCGGCGGGGACGCGGCGGTCGAGCGCCCGTACCGGACGGCGCTGGCGCACCTGCGCGCCGCCGGCCTGCCCTGGACCGCCGGACTGCCGCCGGTCGCGGCCTGCCCGGCGGAGGAACTGCGGGTGCTGGAGCGCCAGTTGGCGCGCGGACTGAACACCGTGCCGACCTCCAGCATGGGCCGGCTCTTCGACGCGGTCTCCGCGCTCGCCGGGATCTGTCAGCGGGCCGGGTACGAGGCCCAGGCGGCGATCGAACTGGAGGCGGCCGCCGCCGGGTCCGGGGCCGCGGAGGGGTGCCGGTCCGGCGCCGCCGAGGGCTACGCGTTCGGGCTGCCGGCGCGGGCGGACGGCTGGATCGCCGACCCGGCGCCGGTGCTGGCGGCGGTGGTGGCGGACGTGACCGCGGGCGCGCCGGCCGGGCTGGTCGCCGCGCGCTTCCACACCGCGGTGGCCGGGCTGGTCCGGCGGGTCTGCGCGGCCGTCCGGGAGCGGTACGGCACCACCGTGGTGGCGCTGAGCGGCGGCGTCTTCGCCAACGTCCTGCTCTCCTCGGCCTGCGCGCGCGGCCTCGGGGCGGACGGCTTCACCGTGCTGCGGCACCGCCGGGTGCCGCCCAATGACGGAGGACTGGCACTCGGCCAGCTGATGGTGGCCGCCCGTGCGGCGGTCACCCGGGAGGAGTGAGAGCGGATGTGCCTGGCGGTGCCCGGCAGGGTGACGGAGATCGGGGAGCGCGACGGGACCCGGATGGCGGTCATGGATTTCGGCGGGGTGGTCAAGGACGTGTGCCTGGAGTACCTGCCCGACCTGGCGGTGGGCGACTACGCGATCGTCCACGTGGGCTTCGCGCTGCAACGGCTGGACGAGGAGTCGGCCCGGCGCACCCTCGCCCTGTTCGAGGAACTCGGTTTGCTGCAGGAGGAGTTCGGCGACCCGTGGGAAGCGGCGGGGGAGTGGCGGGACCCGCGGGAGGAGTCCCGGGAGCGGGAGCACGCGGAGGAACGGGAGGCGCCGGGGGAGCGGGGGACGTCGGGGGAAGCGGGCGCGGTGCGAGCGGCTGAGGAGGCCGGACGGTGAAGTACCTGGAGGAGTTCCGGAACCCGGAGCTGGCCGAGGGCCTGCTCGCGGACATCAGGGCGACGGTCACCCGGCCGTGGGCGCTGATGGAGGTGTGCGGCGGCCAGACGCACAGCATCATCCGGCATGCCATCGACCAACTCCTGCCGGAGCAGGTCGAGTTGATCCACGGACCGGGGTGCCCGGTGTGCGTCACCCCGCTGGAGATGATCGACCGGGCGCTGGCGATCGCCGCCCGCCCCGGGGTGATCTTCTGCTCCTTCGGCGACATGCTGCGGGTGCCCGGCACCGACCGCGACCTGTTCCGGGTCCGCGGCGAGGGCGGCGACGTCCGGGTGGTCTACTCGCCGCTCGACGCATTGCGGATCGCGCGCGAGAACCCGGACCGCGAGGTCGTCTTCTTCGGCATCGGTTTCGAGACCACCGCGCCGCCGAACGCGATGGCCGTCCACCTGGCCCGCGAGCAGGGCCTGCGGAACTTCAGCATGCTGGTCTCGCACGTCCGGGTGCCCCCGGCGATCGACGCGATCATGGAGTCCCCGGACTGCCGGGTCCAGGGCTTCCTCGCCGCCGGGCACGTGTGCAGCGTGATGGGCACCGAGGAGTACCCGGCGCTCGCCGACCGCCACCGGGTGCCGATCGTGGTCACCGGCTTCGAGCCGCTGGACATCCTGGAGGGGATCCGGCGCACCGTGCGGCAGTTGGAGCGCGGGGAGCACACCGTCGACAACGCCTACCCGCGGGCCGTCCGGCCGGAGGGCAACCCGGCGGCGCGCGCCATGCTGGAGGACGTCTTCGAGGTGGCCGACCGGGCCTGGCGGGGCATCGGCGTGATCCCGCGGAGCGGCTGGCGGCTCTCGCCGCGCTACCGGGACCACGACGCCGAGCACCGCTTCGACGTCGCCGGGATCGCCACCCGGGAACCCGCCGCGTGCCGCAGCGGCGAGGTGCTGCAGGGCCTGCTCAAGCCGCACCAGTGCGAGGCCTTCGGCACCACCTGCACCCCGCGGACCCCGCTCGGCGCCACCATGGTCTCCAGCGAGGGCGCCTGCGCCGCGTACTACCTCTACCGGCGGCTGAGCACGCCGACCGCTTCCGTCCGGGCCCAGGAGACGACCCCCGTTGGCTGACACCGAGATCCTCGCCGAGGCCGCTCCCGAGGCCCCGCCCGTCCCCGACTTCTCCGGCTGGAGCTGCCCGCTGCCGCTGCGCGATCACCCCCGGGTGGTGATGGGGCACGGCGGCGGCGGGGCGATGTCCGCCGAACTGGTGGAGAACCTCTTCGCGCCGGCCTTCGGCGGACCGGCTCTCGCCGGGCTCGGCGACTCCGCCGTGCTGGAACTCGGCGGGGCCCGGCTCGCCTTCTCCACCGACTCCTACGTCGTGCGGCCGCTGTTCTTCCCGGGCGGGAGCATCGGGGACCTCGCCGTCAACGGCACCGTCAACGACCTCGCGATGAGCGGGGCCCGGGCGGCGTACCTGTCCTGCGGGTTCATCCTGGAGGAGGGCGTCGAGATGGCCGTGGTGGACGGGGTGGCCCGGGCGCTCGGTGCCGCCGCCCGGACCGCCGGGGTCGAGGTGGTCACCGGGGACACCAAGGTGGTCGAGGCCGGGCGCGGGGACGGCATCTACCTGAACACCGCGGGCCTCGGGCTCGTCCCCGCCGGGGTCGACATCCGGCCGCAGCGGGCCCGCCCCGGCGACGTGGTGATCGTCAGCGGGCCGATCGGGCTGCACGGGGTCGCGATCATGAGCGTCCGGGAGGGCCTGGAGTTCGGGGTCGAGGTGCGCAGCGACTGCGCGGCGCTCGGCGGCCTGGTCGAGGCGATGCTGGCCGTCACCCGCGACCTGCACGTGCTGCGCGACCCCACCCGGGGCGGGTTGGCGGCGGCGCTCAACGAGATCGCCGTGGCGGCCGGGGTGGGGGTGACGCTGAGCGAGCGGGCCGTCCCCGTTCCCGAGGCGGTGGCCAACGCCTGCGCGCTGCTGGGCCTGGACCCGATGTACGTGGCCAACGAGGGCAAGCTGGTGGCCTTCGTGCCGCGCGGGGAGGCGGACGCGGTGCTCGCCGCGATGCGCGACCACCCACTGGGCGCGGAGGCGGTGGTGATCGGCGAGTGCGTCGAGGAGCACCCCGGCATGGTCGTCGCCCGGACCGGCTTCGGCGGCACCCGGGTGGTGGACCTGCCGATGGGCGAGCAACTGCCGCGGATCTGCTGACGGCGCGGGATCTTGTCGGTACGGCGGGATCCGTCGATGCGGCGCAGCGCGGCCGCCCCGGGAGGTTGGTCCCGGGGCGGCCGCGTTTCCGGCCTCAGCGGCGCCCGAACAGCTTGCCGAGCCAGCCGCCGCCCGTCCGCTCCTTCGGGCCGCAGGTGCACCGGGCGGACGCCGGCACCCCCGCCAGGACCTGCTCCACGTGCATGCCGCACCCGGCGTAGGTCTGCTTCCCACAGCGTCGACAGGCGACTCGTCGGCACATGCCGCTCTCCTTGCTCTCGGTCCTTCGGGGAGGAATGCTGCTGCCAATATACCCCTAGGGGTAATTGAACGCGCCATTCGGGCGAAAGGGGCGGTGCTTCGGCGGGCGGAGGAGTGGCAGCGCGGCGCCCGGTCGACGCGGATACGCTGGGCACGGAGGAGCCCCGGGCCCCGGCCGACGCCTCGGGGGCGACCGTCGCGGCCCCGGTGCGGAGGTACGTGGTGCGGAGGTACGTGGTGCGGAGGTGCGTGGTGCCGGAGGGTGACAGGGTGCGACGGCGCGGCGTCCGGAGTCCCGGAACGCGCGCCGCGCACGGCGACTGACGGAACCGCGCGGCCGTGCGCTCCGCGGTGGTCGAGGTCAAGGTGGACCTCACCGTGCCCAACCACGGCATCGGCCTGTGGATGGTCGGCGCGTTCGTGCTCACCTTCGTGGGCACCCGGGTGATCACCCGGCTGATCCGGGCCGGCCGCGGCCCCTTCCGCGACGTCGAGGTCGGCGGCACCCACGTGCACCACCAGGTGTACGGCATCCTCGCCATGCTGGTGGCCGGCGCGATGGAGTTCGCCTACCGGCCGGACCCGCCCGGGGCGCAGATCCTGGCCGCGTTGTTCGGCGCCGGTGCCGCGCTCACCCTCGACGAGTACGCGCTCTGGCTGCACCTGGAGGACGTCTACTGGTCCGGTGAGGGGCGCAAGTCCGTCGACGCGGCCTTCCTGGCGGTGGCGGTCGGCCTGCTGCTGGTGGCCGGGGTCAACCCGTTCGCCGACACCGGCCAGGGCACCGCCGCCCACCTGGCCTTCGCCGCGGTGCTGCTGGTCGACCTGGTGTTCTCCGTCGGGGCGATCCTCAAGGGCAAGACGGCGCTCGGGGTGATCGGGGTGCTGGTGCCCCTGGTCGCGCTGGTCGCCTGCCTGCGCCTGGCCAAGCCCGACTCGCCGTGGGCCCGCTGGCGCTACCGGCCGGGCTCGCGCCGGGCCGAGCGCGCGCTGCGCCGCTACCCGGCCGGGCGGCGGACCCGGATGGACGCCCTGAAGGACTTCGTCGGGGGCGTCCCCCGGCCGTGAGGCCCCTGCCCTCGTCCCTTCGGCGGGGCGGTGCTCAGCCCAGGAACCGGCGCAGCGAGTCCGCCAGGGCCCGGACGAAGCGCTCCCGGGCCTGCTCGGGGAGCAGGTCGAGGGACAGGTAGGGGTTGAGGTCCTCCAGCTCGACCAGGAGCAGCCGGCCGTCCGGCGCCCGGCAGGCGTCCACCCGCTGGATCCCGTGGTCGAGCGTGTTCCACGCGACGAAGCGCCGTGCGAAGTCGAGGTCGGCCGTGCTCGGCTCGTACGGCTCCAGCACCCAGCGCCGGACCGGGTCGGGCGCGTGGAGGGCGTACTGGAAGGCGTCGTCCACGAAGTAGAACGAGACCTCGTAGGCGAAGTCGATCCGCGGCTGGACCAGCTGCCCGGCCCACTCGATGCCGTCCAGCTCCTCGCGGGTCAGGAAGCGCAGCCCCAGGCTGTCGGCGCCCTCCTGGGGCTTGACCGCGTAGCGGTCGGCGACGGGCAGCAGGGCGAGGTCCTGCGGCCGGTCGACGGTGGGGATGACCGGGAAGCCGGCCGCGGTGAGGTCCAGCAGGTACCGCTTCCCGGCCATGTCGCCCCGCCCGGTCAGCGGGTTGTAGACCCGCACGCCGGCGGCCAGGGCCTCGGCGCGGAAGCGGGCGTACTCCTCCCGGTAGTGCAGCACCGGACCGCTGTTGCGCACCACGACCGCGTCGAAGCGGGACATCAGGGCCCGGGCGTCGAGCGGGTGGCACAGCGCGAGGTCGAACCACTCCCGCAGCCGGGCGGTCAGGAACACGTCCTCGTCGCCGTAGCGCCGACCGGCGGCCGGGTAGGAGAGATCGGTCACGTACAGCAGGCTGGGCCGGTCGGGCACGGCTGCTCCCTCGGTCGGTGGTGGGGAGCGAATCTACCGGCCGGCCGGAATGTTCCGGCCAGCGGCCCGGTCGGTGATGGTCCGGGCCGGTCCGGGGGGGCGGGACCTCAGTCCTGGAAGGTCCGTTCGTCCAGGACATCGAGGTTGCGGAACGACGGCGGACCGTCGCACAGGGCCGCGATCCGGGCCGCGAACTCGGCGGTCTCCGGCCGGCTGGAGTTCTCCATCGCCACCTCGTAGGAGGGGAACTCCACGATGTTCAGGTACACGTTCTCGCCGTCGCGGTCGCGGGTCTGCAGGGCCCGCGTCGCCAGACGGTGGCCCTTGTTCTTCTCGACCCAGCTGTCGAGCAGGGCGTTGAACTCGTCGATGCGACTCGTCCGGTACTCGATGATCTGGATGAACCTCACGGCTCGACCTCCTCGGCCTGACGCGGGGCAGTCGGCTGCCCCCTCCAGCGTCGCCCCGGCTGCCCGGCGCTGCCACCGCGCTCGCGGTCGGTCGCGGTCGGTCGACCTCGGTCGGGGCCGGGCGGGGGCGGCCGGCGCGCGGCGCGGATGCGCGTTGCGCCGTCGGAGTGCAGGGTGGACGGGTACCGTCCGGCCACCGGTGGACTCCGGGGAGCCGAGCACGATCGAAGGAGGCCCCCATGCCGACCAGGAAGCTCCTCGGCCGGGCGCTGGCCCTGACCGCCCTCGCCGCCCTGCCGACCGCCGCGTTCACCCTGCCCTCCTCGGCGGCCGCCACGGTGGCCGCCGCCCCGCCGGCGGTGGCCACCGCCGTGCCGGTCGCCTTCGTCGACCTGCCCTCCAGCCCGCTGCCGACCGACCACGCGGCGCACCGGATCACCGTCACGTACCGCAACCCCACGGCGGCGGACCAGACCGTCGCCCCGCAGATCCTCGTCGAGTCCCCGGACCACGGGCCCTTCCTCGGCCCGGCGGACGTCAAGCTGGAGGTCCTGAGCGGCGGCCACTGGAGGACCGTGCCGCTGGCCAGCCAGACCGGCACCCTGTACACCCCCCTGACCTCGGCGAAGCTGGTCCTCCACGGCCACCACACCCTCGTCCAGCGGTACCGGCTCACCGTCCTGGAGCCGTCCCCGGGGACGGTCCAGCCGCGGGTGGCGCTGTACGACTGAGCCGCGCGCGGCCGCGCCGGTTCACCAGCCGCGGCGGTCGGCCGGGGTGCCGTGGCCGGCCCGGAGACGGCGGACCAGGGCGCGGCGCAGCTCCCGGTCGTGGTCGGTCTCCACGGGGAGGTCGAGCTGGACGATGTCCACGCCCGCCGAGCGGAGGAGCCCGATGCGGGCCGCGACGGTGTCCGGCGAACCGGTGTAGGCGGCGCTGAGGGAGCGGCGGACGTAGGCGGCGACCTGCTCGTCGCCGTGGGCGGGGTCGGAGCGGCCGCGCTCGCGGTCCCGGTCGAGCTGGACGGCCTCCCGCCAGCGCCCGCCGGCGCCGGAGGTGAGGCGCAGGGCGTCCCGGCGCAGTCGGCGGACGCGGTCGCGGGCCTCCTCGTCGGTGTCGGCGAGGACGACGGTGATGTGCCGCCAGATGCGCAGGGACCGGCCGTGGACGGCGGCCGCGGCGTGGGCCTGGGCGATCCGCCGCCGGGTGTCGGGCAGCGGCAGGGGGCTGACGGCGTACACCTGCGCGTAGCGGGCCGCGAGGTCGAGGCCCTGCGGTGAGGAGCCGCCGAAGGAGAGCAGTTCGCCGCCCGGCTCCGGGTGCAGGCCGGGGCGGGCGCCGGCCACGGTGTAGAACTCCCCCTTGTGGTCGATGTCCCGGTCGGCGGTGAGGTAACGGGTGAACAGATCGAGGTACTCCTCGGCCCGGCGGTAGCGCTCCGCCTTGTCGAGGAGATCGCCGTCGCGGGCCATGTCGCGGTCGCTGGAACCGATGATCACGTGCGCCGCCGCCCGCCCGCCGGAGAGGCGGTCCAGGGTCGCCAGGGAGCGGGCGGCGACGGTCGGTGCGGTGGTGCCGACCCGGTGGGCGACGGCGATCCGCAGCCGGGTGGTGGCGGCCAGCGCCCAGGAGGCCACCAGCCAGGGGTCGGGCCACGAACTGGACTGCACCACCAGGGCGCTGTCCAGCCCGTCCTCCTCGTTCTCGCGCGCGGTGCGGGCGACGTACGCCGGGTCGGCGGTGCGGTCGCGGCCGTCGGGGGCCCAGCGCAGGGCCTGGCGCTCCTGCGGGGTGCTGCCGGGGACGGGTGCGGCGCGGACCCCGCCGCGGATCTCCAGGGGCACGGCTTCTCCTCGGGTGTCGATCGGACGGAACGGCGGCGGGGCGGGAACGGCGGCGCGGTGGAGCGGTGGCGAGGTGGCGAGGTGGAACGGGTCAGCGGGCGGCCGGGCCGAGCCGGGCCAGGGTGTCGAGCAGCTTGGCCCGGCTGACGAACACCTCGGGCGGCAGCGACACGTACAGCTGGATGGTGGTGACGCCCGGGCGGTGGTAGGCGAGGATGCGCTCGCGGCACTCCTCGGGGGAGCCGCTGACGAAGAGCCCGTCGACCACCTCGTCCGGCAGGGCCTTCTGGGCGCCCTCCGGGTCCCCGGAGGCCCACAGTCGGTGCGTCTCGGCGAGCAACTCGCCGTGGCCCAGCCACTCGTGGAACTTCCGGTACGGCTCGCGGTTGAGGATCCAGGCCAGGAAGGGCCGGGTGGCGCGGTGGGCGTAGTCGGTGTCCTCGGTCGGGCAGACGAAGACCTTCACCACCAGCTCCTTGCCGGGCCGCTGCGGGCCGACGGTGTCCAGGATCTTCGGCACGTCGTGCGGGAACAGCAGGTTGGTGATGGCGCCGTCCCCCTCGGTGAAGCCGAGCCGGAGCATGTTGGGCCGCAGCGCGCCCAGGATCACCTTGACCGGTTCGGCCGGCGGGTGCGGCAGCCGGTAGCCGGTGATGTCGAAGGTGTCGAACCCGCCCGTGACGTACTCGCCGCGCAGCGCCCGGGTGACGAAGCGCAGCACGTCCCGGGTGCGCTTGAAGGGTTCGTCGAAGGGGATGCCGTTGATGTCGGTGACATGGGCGGGGACGGAGGCGCCGATGCCCAGCAGGACGCGGCCGGGGGCGAGTTGGGCGAGCGTCGCGGCGGTCTGGGCGAGCACCGCCGGGCCGCGGGTGTGCACCGGGACGATGCCGGTGGCGATCCGCAGCGACGGGGACCACGCCGCCGTCGCGGCCAGCGGGGTGAAGGCGTCGGTGCCGCCACCCTCGGCGCTCCACACGTCGGTGTAGCCGAGGTCGGGCAGCCGCTCGACCAGGAAGCGGTGCCGGTCGATGGTCAGGCCCGGCAGGGGCAGGGTGATGCCCCACTTGGGCGGTTCGGCCTCGGGGTGGTGGTGCGGTGGGTGCGGGGTGGTCATCGGACGGCTGTCCTTCCGTGGTGCTCGGGGGTGGTGCGTCGGGGTGCTGTTCCGGGGCGCCGGTTCGACGGGGTGCCGGTCTCGGCGCGGTGCCGGGTCGGCGCGGTGCTTCGGGGAGGGGATCAGCCGACCCACACCGTGGTGAGGTCGAGGAACCAGGACTGCGGCTGCACCAGCCCGTGGACCTTCGGCGACAGGGCCCGCGGGTTGCGGTCGTTGACGACGAACAGCCAGGGCGCGTCCTGGGTGACGAGGGTGAGGGCCTTGCGGTAGCCGGCCTGCCGGGCGGCCTGGTCGGCGTCGGCGGCCGAGGCGGCGAGCAACTCGTCGACCTGCGGGTTCGCGTAGTGGCCGGTCCAGAACGGGCTCTTGGAACCGATGAACAGCGGCAGCAGCGCCTCGGACTGGAACAGCGTGGTGGACTGGGCGACGGCGTCGGAGCCGAGTGCCACCTGGCCCTTGGCCTCGGCGCCGATCAGGGTGGTCCAGTCGGTGGTGCGCAGCTCGACCTTGATGCCGACCGCGGCGAGGTCCCGCTGGATGGCCTCGGCGATCGGCACCGGCAGCAGGTTGCCGCTGCCGCCGGTGGGCACGGTGACGGAGGTGGCGAAGCCGTTCGGGACGCCGGCCTCGGCGAGCAACTGCTTGGCCTTGGCGGGGTCGTAGGAGTAGGCGTCCCCGGCGGGGTCGTACGCGGCGGTGGCGCGCGGCGCGGCCTGGTAGGCGGGGTCGGCGGTGCCGTGCAGCAGCTTCTCGGCGATGGCCTTGCGGTCGATCGCGTAGTTGGCGGCCCTGCGCACCAGCGGGTTGTTCCAGGGCGCCTTGGAGGTGTCCAGGATCCAGTACCAGAGGTGGTCGTAGCTGTTGGTGGCGATCGTGACGCCGTCGGACTTGAGGCTCTCGATGTCGTCCGGGTTCGGGTACTCGATCCAGTTCGCGCCGCCGGAGCGCAGGGCCGCGGTGCGGGCGGCGGCGTCCGGCAGAGCCTTGATCACGAGCCGGTCGAGCTTGGGGGCGCCGCGCCAGTAGTCCTTGTTGGCGGCGAGCTCGATCTGCTGGCCCTCGGTCTGCGAGACGAAGCTGAACGGGCCGGTGCCGACCGGGTGTTGGGAGAAGTTCGCGGAGCCGGTCTTCCGGACGGCGGTGGGGCTGGCGATCAGGACGTGCGCGAGGTCCTCGGGGAAGTGGCCATTGGGCTCCTTGGTGACCAGTTCGACGTGGTCGGCGTCGGTCTTGCGGTAGGAGGCGATGTCGCCCGCGTACTCCGCGGCGGCGGCGCCCAGGGCGTCGGTGTACTCGGGGCTGGTCTTGTCGAGGTAGCGCGCCAGGTTGAAGACCACGGCGTCGGCGTCGAAGGGGGTGCCGTCCTGGAACTTCACGTCCTTGCGGAGGGTGAACGTCCAGGTCTTGCGGTCGGCCGCGACCTGCCAGTCGGTGGCGAGGGCGCCGGTGACCACCGGCGGCTTGTCGGTGCCCTTCAGCAACTCGTAGCGGGTCAGGCCCTCGTAGAGCTGGAAGGAGACCAGCCGCTTGCCCTCGAAGCCCGCGCCGCCGATCACGGTGTCGGTGTTGGGCAGCTTGCCGGTGGCGCCGACGACCAGGGTCCCGCCGCGGCCGGCACCGCCGCCCGCCCCGTCGGAGCCGCCGTCGGAGCCGGCGCAGCCGGCGGCCGCGGCGAGCAGGGCGACGGCGGCCGGCAGGGCGACGGCTCTGGAGCGGATGCGGGCGGTGCGAGTCATGGTGATTCCTCAGTCGGTTCGGTGGTGCGTCGGTGGTTCGTGGTGCGTGAGCAGGGTCAGGGGAGTCAGGACGGGGCGGTGCCGGTGGCGGCTTCCAGCAGGGCCCGGGTGTACGGGTGCGCGGGGGAGTCCCAGAGCCGGTCGGCCGGGCCCTCCTCGACCACCCGGCCGTGCCGCAGCACCAGCACCCGGTGGGCGAGGTGGCGGACCACGGCGAGGTCGTGGGAGATGAACAGGTAGGCCAGGCCGGTGCGTTCGCGCAGCTCGGTGAGCAGGTCGAGCAGCCGGGCCTGCACACTGCGGTCCAGGGCCGAGGTCGGCTCGTCGCAGACCAGCAGCTCGGGCCCGGTGGCCAGCGCCCGGGCGACGGCCACCCGCTGCAGCTGCCCGCCGGACAGCTCGCGCGGGTAGCGGGCGGCGAGCGCGGGCTCCAGACCGACCTGGGCGAAGAGCCTCGCGACGGCGGCGGCGCGCTCGGCGCGCGGGGTGCCGTGCAGCCGCAGTGCGAAGGCGACCGCCTCCCCGGCCCGCAGGCTCGGGTTGAGCGAGCCGCGCGGGTGCTGCGGGACGAACTGCAGCCGGCCCCGCAGCGCGCGGTCGGCGCGACCGCGCAGCCGGTACGGGTCGCGGCCGGCGAAGCGGACGCTGCCGGAGTCGGGGGCGAGCAGGCCGAGCGCGAGGCGGGCCAGGGTGGACTTCCCGGAGCCGGACTCGCCGACCAGGCCGACGGTCTCGCCGGGGGCGACGCGGAGGCTGACGCCCTCCAGTGCCGCCCGGTCGCCGAAGCGCTTGCCGACGGCGTCCAGGGCGAGCAGGGGGGCCTCGGGGGTGGGACCGGGGTCGGGACGGGGGGCGGTGCGCGGGTCGGCCGTGGTGCTCGGGCCGACCGCGCGGCGCGGGTCGGTGGTGGTGCGCGGGTCGGTGGTCATCGGCGGGCTCCCGGTTCGGCGGCCACCAGGGCAGCGGTGAAGGAGTGGTCGGGATCGCCGAGCACCCGCTCGGCCGGGCCGAGTTCGACGACCCGGCCGGCCCGCATGACCGCCACCGTGCCGCCGATCCGCCGGGCCACCGCGAGGTCGTGGGTGACCAGCAGCAGCGCGATGCCGCAGTCGGCGCGCAGGGTGGTGAACAGGTCCAGGATCCGGCCGCGGACCAGCGCGTCCAGCGCGGTGGTCGGCTCGTCGGCGATCAGCAGCTCCGGCCCGCAGCAGATCGCCAGGGCGATCGCGGCGCGCTGGCGCAGGCCGCCGGACAGCTCGTGCGGGTACGCCCGGGCGACCCGCTCCGGATCCGGGACTCCCGCGGTGGCGAGCAGCCCGGGGACGGCGGCGCGGGCGGCCCGTCGGCCGTCGGCGACCCCGTGCCGGCGCAGCACCTCGGCGAGCTGGGGGCCGATCCGGCGCAGCGGGTCGAGCGAGGAGCTCGGGTCCTGCGGCACGTAGCCGATCCGCCGGCCGCGGACGTCGGACAGGGCGCGCTCGTCGAGCGCCCGCAGGTCCGTTCCGGCGAGGCGGACGGCGCCGGTGACGACGGCGCCGCGCCCGGGCAGCCCGAGCACCGTCCGGGCGACGGTGGTCTTGCCGCTGCCGGACTCGCCGAGCAGCACCAGGGCGCCGCCGGCCCGCAGGGCGAGGGAGACCCCGTCGACGGCCCGCACGCCGCCCGGGTACTCGACGCCCAGCGTCTCCACCTCCAGCAGCGCGCCCGGCGGGCCACCGGCCTCGCGGTTCGTCGGGTCCGGTGCTCCGCTGCTCATCGGGTCACCTGCTTCGCGGCTCGTCGGGCCGCGGCCGGGGTGGCGCGCGGCAGGTGGGCGGCGGCGTCGCCGATGCGGGTGCGCAGCGCCTCGCCGAGGGTGTTGAACACGACCGAGACCGCGAGGATGACCAGGGCCGGCAGCACCGCCACCCAGGGGTGGGTGAGCAGGGAGGGCCGCAGCTCGTCCAGCATCGCGCCCCACTCGGCGGTGGGCGGGGCGACGCCGAGCCCGAGGAAGGACAGCCCGGCGGCGTACACGACGGCCAGCCCGACCAGCGAGGAGGCGTACACCAGCACCACCGGCGCCACCACGGGGACGACCTGACGGAGCACCAGCGCGCCCCAGCCGGCGCCGCTGACCCGGGCCGCCTCCAGGTACTCGGAGCTGCGGATCCGCCGGGTCTCGGTGAACGCGACCCGGGCGACCGCGGGGGTGAGCACCACGGACAGCGCGAGCACGGTCGCGCCCAGCCCTGGGGTGAGCAGCGAGGCGACGGCGATCGCCAGCAGCACCCCGGGGAAGGCGTAGAGGACGTCCAGCGTGCGCAGCAGGGCCTGCTCGGTGAGACGGCCGCCGAGGCCCGCCGCGATGCCGAGCAGCGTCCCGGCGACGGTGGCGACCGTGACCGGCACGAGCCCGCCGGTGAGCGAGGCACGCCCGGCCCAGACCAGCCGGCTCAGCAGGTCACGGCCCTGGCCGTCGGTGCCGAGCGGGTGCCCGGGGCTGCCGGGGTCGAGCAGGCGGTCCGCGAGCCGTCCGGCGGCCGGGTCGTACGGGGCGACCAGCGGTGCGGCGAGGGCGAGCAGGACGAGCAGCACGGCGAGGGCGCCGGGGACGACCAGGCCGAGGTTCCGTCCGGTCCATCGGGTCGGCGTCATGTCAGGCCCTCACTCGCGGGTCGATCGCCGCGTGCGCCGCGTCCACCAGGAGGTTGACGCCGACGAACGCGACCGCCACCACCAGCACCCCGCCCTGCACCAGGGGCAAGTCGCGGGCGGTGAGCGCGTCGTACAGCAGCCGGCCGATGCCGGGCCAGGCGAACAGGGTCTCCACGAAGACCACCCCCTCCAGCAGGTAGGCGAGTTGCAGGCCGCCGATGGTCAGCAGCGCGGGCGAGGCGTTGTGCACGCAGTGCCGCAGCACGGCGGCCGGGCGCAGGCCGCGGGCGCGCAGCGAGTCGGCCAGCTCACCGGCCAGGACGGTGCCCAGCGAGGCCCGGAAGACCCGCGCGGTGAGGCCGAGCGGCACCAGGGCGGCCGCGACGGCCGGGAGGACCAGGTGCCGGGCGAGGTCGGCCGGGCCGCCGGAGCCGAACACGTCGTGGGTGCCGCCGGCCGGAAGCCAGCGCAGCCCGACCGCGAAGACGGCGATCAGCAGCAGCGCGACCGAGTACTGCGGGGCGGACACCGCGAGGGTGGACAGCGCCCCGGAGATCCGCCCGCCGGGGCCGCGCGGGCGCAGCGCGCCGAGTGCGCCGAGCGCCACCCCGCCGGCCAGCACCAGCAGGAACGCGGCCGCGGTCAGGGTGAGCGTCTGGCCGAGTGCGGGGAACAGCAGGTCGGCGACCGGGCGCTGGCCGGAGATGGAGGTGCCGAGGTCGCCGGTGAGCGCGTGGCCGAGCCAGTCGGCGTAGCGGACGGGCAACGGCTGGTCCAGGCCGAGCCGTTCGGTGAGCTCCTGACGGGCGCCGGGCGGCGCGCCCGGGCCGAGGAAGGCGGCGACCGGGTCGCCGGGGACGAGCGCGACGGTCGCGAAGACGACGACGGTGACGCCGAGCAGCGTGGGGACGGCCAGCAGGAGCCGGCGCAGCAGGAACCGGGTCACCCGTCGGCCCTCCGGGACGGGGCGCCGGACGGGCCGGCGGCGGGCCGGTGGGGCGGGGCGGGCATGGTCCTGCTGCTCCTTCGGGGTCGGGGGTGCCGGGCCGTCGATCCGGCCTCGGGGCGGGGGCGTCCGGCGCGTGTTCGGGGGCCGCCAGCGGGAGTCGGGACATCGCCGCGACGGCCGCGGTCGCTTGGAGGAGCGTCGCGGACGTGCGGCCCGGACAACCAGTCAGTTCCTGGTGCTGTTACTCCCGATCACAGGATCCGTGGTGGCGGGAGCGCCGGTGCCCGGGCCTCCGGGGCCGGGTCCTGTCCTTGACCTGCACAAGGAACCGGAACTAGGGTTCCAGGCATGGCTATTCGGCGGACCGACTTCACCTTGGTCGGGATCGGCGGCTCGTGGCACCGAAGGTGTTTCGACGAGTTCTGTCGACCGCGCTCCACGCGCTGACCGCCCCGGTCCACATCCGCCGCGGTCCGCGCCCCCTCCTCACCCGGATCCATGCCCGACGCCCGTCCGCGTCGCCGGCGGAGCCCTGTCGCGCCGCACCGCGCCCACGGGGCCGACCAGCCACCAGCTAGGGGGACCGCATCGCCATGCCGCACCACAGACGTCCAGCCTCCGTCCCCGGAGGTGCCCGATGGCAACAGTGAGCACCTTCGCCGCCCCGGCCGGCCCGCGCGGCCGCCGGCTTCCCGCCCGCCGCGCGGCCTGTGGCGGCACCGGCCCGGCGGACGCCCCGGGCGCGGGGGACGCCCTCGGCGCGGGACCGGCCCGGCCGCAGGCCGAGATCGACAACCCGCTCGACCTGATCGCCGGTCACCAGCTGCTGGCCGAACCGGCACCGCCCGCCCCCGGCCGGGCCGACCCCGGCTGTGGCTGCGGCCACCCGATGTGCGTGGACGAGGACCGCGACCGCACCGCGCTCGCCCGGGTGTTCCTGGTCGAGCGGCACTCGGTGGCCAGCGCCGGGCTGCGCAGCGTGCTGGCCACCGCGCCCGGACTGGCGGTGGTCGGTTCCACCGGCGATCCGCTGCGCGCGGTGGCGGCCGTGCACCGCATCGCCCCCGACGTCGTCCTGCTCGGCCGCGGCGCGAACCTGGAGGAGGACCTGGCGGCCGTGGTGGCGCTGCGCGGAGCCGACGGGGCGCCCGACGCCCGGGTCCTGCTGCTGCGCCGGGCCGAGTCGACCGCCGAGGCGAGCCGGATGCTGCTGGCCGGAGCCAGCGGGTGCTTCCCGCTCGACCTGGCCGGGGAGCGGATCATCGGCGCGGTCCAACTCGTCGCGGCCGGCGGGTCGGTGTTCCTGCCGGCGCCGCCGCCCGCCCGGATCCACGCGGCGGCTCCCGCCCGGCACCTCGGCGAACTGCCGCCGCAGCAGGCCGGGCTGACCGAGCGCGAGCGGGAGGTGCTGGTCAAGCTCGGGGACGGCCTGAGCAACGCCGAGATCGGGCGCGAACTCGCCCTGGCCGAGGCCACCGTGAAGAAGCACCTCACCCAGGCCATGCGCAAGATCGGGCAGCCCGACCGGCTGCGCGCCGCGCTCTACGCCCACCGCCACGGGCTCGCCGGGTAGCTCCGGCGGCCACGCACGCACCGCCCGAGGGCGGGTCCCGCCGACACCCGGGGCCCGCCCTTCGTCGTGTCCAAGGTCCGGGATGGGCCAGGCCAGGGGTCCGGCCCCGACCCGGGCGGGATCCGGGCGGGCCGACGGCCGGGGCGACCTTCGGAGCATCCGCACGGCGACGATCGGCGCCCCGACCGGCGCCGTTCGGGGCTACCGGGGCGCTCGGGCCGCTTCGTAGCGTGGCGGGAACGACGACGACACGACGGTCCGAAGGATCGTTCAGCCGAAGGGAGATGGCCCGATGGGGGGTGTGTCCGACGGGACCGGCCGTCCGAACGGCTCCGGTGGCCCGGTGAGCGGCGAGGTCGGACCGCGCACGGCGGTCCTGGCCGCCGCCACGAGCCGGCGACGCCCCGGCACGGAGCAGCAGCGGTCCCCGTACCGCGGGATGCCGGACGCCGAGCGGTCCGCGCTCTGGCGGCAACGGCTGCACGAGGCCGAGGCCGGTCTGACGCGGTACCTGGTGTCCCGCGGGGACGAGCTGCACCTCACCGACTGGTTCGTCCTGCAGTCCGAGCTCTTCGCGGACCTGCCCGAGCAGGACGCCCCGGCCGTCGAGTGGCAGCGGGTGTTCTTCCGTGGCCAGGCGCTGATGGAACGTTTCCTCGTGCTCCGCCACGGCGAGGAGGTGCTCGGCGACTGGGCCCGGTCCAACGCCGAGGTGCACCGCGACGTCGAGCCCGACCACGGCCGGGGCGCCGCCGACCCGATCCACCGGATCGCCCGGCAGGCCGAACTGTACGGCTCGGACTACGAGTTCGACGACGACGGCGAGCCCGGCCCCGAGCACGCGGCGCTCACCATCACGCACTGCGCGATCTGGGACTACCGCGAGAAGGCCCGCCGCTCGGGCGTCCGGCTGACCCTCGCCTCGCCCTGCACCTACTGCACCGAGGCGCTGTCCGCCAACATCCGGGCCAAGGGCTACCGGCCCGCGCACCGGCTGACGCACGGCCCGACCGGCCACGGCTGCCGCTGGGAGTGCGCGGCCGCGAGCGGGCCCGCCGAGACTGCCCAGCCCGCCGCCGCATCCGCTGAGCCCACTGCCGCCGCCACGGCCGTAGCCGCCGAGCCCACCGCCACCGACGAACCCGGGGAGTCCTGACATGTGCGGCATCACCGGTTGGCTCGACTGGGACGCCGACCTGCTCCACCAAGCCCGGACGGTCCGCGAGATGACCGCCACCCTGGCCTGCCGCGGCCCGGACGCGGACGGCGTCTGGCTCTCCCGGCACGCCGCCCTCGGCCACCGCCGGCTGGCCGTGATCGACCCGGACGGCGGCGCCCAGCCGCTCGCCGACCGCCCCGGAGCGGACGCCGCGGCCGTCCTCGCCTACAACGGCGAGCTCTACAACCACCGCGAACTGCGCACCGAACTGGAGGCCCTCGGGCACGTCTTCCGGACCCGCTCGGACACCGAGGTGGTCCTGCGCGCCCACCTCCAGTGGGGCCGGTCCGCGCCGTCCAGGTTCAACGGCATCTTCGGCTACGCCCTGTGGGACGCCCGGCAGGAGGAACTGCTGCTGGTCCGCGACCACCTGGGCATCAAGCCGCTGTACTGGCACGCCCACCGCAGCGGCGTGCTGTTCGGCTCCGAGCCCAAGGCGGTGCTCGCCAACCCGCTGTTCCGCGCCGAGCTGGACACGGACGGCATCGCCGAACTGTTCGCGCTGCCCGCCGCGCCCAGCGCCGGCCACGGCCTCTTCCGCGGCCTCCACGAGGTCCGGCCCGGTCACCTGGTGGCCGTCACCCGCGCCGCCACCCGCGAGGTCCGGTACTGGCGACTGGAGTCCGCCGAGCACCGGGACGACGCCGCGACCACCCGGGGGACCGTCCGCGACCTGCTCGCCGACGCCGTCGAACGGCAGTTGATCAGCGACGTCCCGCTCTGCACCCTGCTCTCCGGCGGCGTCGACTCCAGCGCCGTCACCGCGCTGGCCGCCGCCGCCCGCGAACGGGCCGGCCAGGGCAAGATCACCAGCTTCTCGGTCGACTTCCCCGGCAGCGCCGACCGCACCCCCGACGCCTGGCGGACCACCCGCGACGCCCCCTACGTGGCGGCCGCCGCCGAGCACATCGGCACGCTGCACACCACCGTCCTGGTGCCCGACGACGACCTGCTGGACGCCCGCGACGCCGTCCTGCGCGCCCGCGACCGCCCCGGGTGGGGCGAGATGGACGCCTCCCTGCACCTGCTCTTCCGCGAGGTGCGGCGGCGCTCCACCGTCGCGCTCTCCGGCGAGGCCGCCGACGAGATCTTCGGCGGCTACCCCTACTTCCACGACGCCGCCGCGGTCGCCGCCCCGACCTTCCCGTGGCTGCACGGCAAGGCCACCCCGGCGGACCTGCTGCGCGCGGACGTCCGGGCCGAGGCGCGCCCCGAGGAGTACACCGCCGCCGCGTACCACCGCTCGCTCGGCGAAGTGCCGCGCCTGCCCGGCGAGTCGGCCCACGACGCGCGGATCCGCGAGGTCTTCCACCTCGCGCTGACCCGCTGGCTGCCCCCGCTGCTGGACCGGGTGGACCGGGTGTCGATGTCGGTCGGCCTGGAGGTCCGGGTGCCGTTCTGCGACCACCGCCTGGTGGAGTACCTGTGGAACGTCCCGTGGGCGCTCAAGGCGCCGGACGGCCGGGCCAAGGGCCTGCTGCGCGACGCCGTCCGGGACCTGCTCCCGCCGCAGGTCACCGACCGGCCCAAGAGCGGCTACCCGTCCACCCCCGCCGTCCGCTACACCGAGGTGCTCACGGCCCGGGCGCAGGAGCTGCTGGCCGACCCGAACGCGCCGGTCTTCGAGCTGGTGGACCGCGACCTGGTCCGCCGGCTGCTCGCCGAGGGCCGACCGCTGCCCAGCCCGCGCACCGCGCCGAACCCGGTCGGCGGCCTCGACCACCTGGTCCAGGTCGACGAGTGGCTGCGCGCCTACCGGGTGGGGCTGCGGTGAGCGGCGCCGCGCCGGCCGCGCCCGACCTGCAGGCGGCCGCCGACGACTTCCGGGCCGCCTCCCGCGGCTGGACCAGCGGGGTCGCGGTGGTCACCACCCGCGCCGGTGAGGAGGTCTTCGCCAAGACGGTCTCCTCCTTCAGCACCCTCTCCCTCGACCCGCTGCTGGTGACCGTCGCGGTCAGCCGGCACAGCCCGCTGGTGGCCGCCGTCCTGGCCTCCGAACGGTTCGGCCTCTCGGTCCTGACGGTCCGTCAGATAGCGGTGGCCCGACGGTTCGCCACCCCCGGCGCCGGGCGCGCGCTCGGTGCCTTCACCGCCCTCGGCGCCCTCGACGCCGTACCGATGCGGACGGCCGCCACCGGCGCGCCGCTCGTCGAGGACGCCCTCGCCCGGTTCGACTGCCGGCTGCACGCGGCCCTCCCCGGCGGTGACCACACCATCCTGGTCGGCCGGGTCGCCGCCGCGGCCCGCGGCGACGGCACACCCCTCCTCTACCACGACGGCCAGTACCGCGTACTGGCCCCGAACCCCCTCACCACCAACGGAGTCGGCGCATGACACTGCTGGACACCCGCACCGGTCGCGGCGCGCCCGCCACCGCCCGAGGCCTCCTCACCGGCGACCGCTACCGGGCCGAACTCGACGACGGCCGCGAGCTCTACCTCGACGGCCAGCGGATCGCCAACCCCGCCGAGCACCCCGCGTTCCGCCCGGCCGTGGACGAACTCGCCCGCCTGCTCGACCTCCAGCACGATCCCGACCACCAGGACCTGCTCACCTGGCAGGACCCGGACAGCGGACTGCGGCTGGCCCGCGCCTACCAGCCCCCGCGCACCCTGGAGGACCTCCGACTCCAGCGCCGCAGCGCCGAGTTCTGGCACGCCGAAGCACTCGGACAGCAGGGCCGCTCACCCGCCTTCATGGCCTCCATCGCCGTCGGCGTCCACGACTTCCGGCACCGGCTGGCCGAGGCCGACCCCCGCTTCGGCGCCAACGCCGAGGCCTGGTACCGCTACTGCGCCACCAACGACCTCGTCCTCTCGCACGCCCTCGGCGACCCGCAGATCGACCGTTCCGCCAATCCGTTGGACGACCCGGACCTCGCCCTGCGCGTCATCGAGGAGAACGACCAGGGCATCGTGGTGCGCGGCGCCAAGCAGCTCACCACCCTCGCCCCGCTCGCCCACGAGGTGCTGGTCTACCTCTCGGCCTCCTTCACCGAGGGCCGCGGCGAGCAGTTCGTGACCTGGTTCGCCCTGCCGCTCAACACCCCCGGACTGGTCACGCTCGCCCGCGAACCGCTCGGCAGCGCCCCCTGGGGCCACGCCCACCCGCTCGGCGCGCGGTACGACGAGCAGGACGCGATGCTCTTCTTCGACGACGTCCTGGTGCCCTGGGAGCGCGTCTTCCTGCTGCGCGACGCCGCCCTCGCCCGGCTCGGCCTCGTCCGGATCAACGCCTGGAGCGCCTACGTCGGCCACATCCGCTACCGCGAGCGGCTGCGCACCCTGCTCGCCACCGCGACCCTGGTCGCCGAGTCGATCGGCGTGGACGGCTTCCGCAACATCCAGGAGGACCTCGGACGCCTCGCCGGGTACGCCGAGCTGACCGAGTACTTCCTGGACGCCGCCGAAGCGCGCGGCGGCCTCACCGACAGCGGCCTGTTCGCCCCCGGCGACACCGCCGCCTCCCGGGTCTGGTCGGCCGAGGTGGCCGGCAGCGCGGTCGAGATCGTCCGCCGGATCGGCGCCTCCGGCCTGCTCATCCAGCCCACCGCCGCCGACCTCGCCCACCCCCGGCTGCGCCCGCACCTGGACCGCTACATGCGCGGGCGCGGCATCGACGCCGAGCGCAAGTCCCGGCTGTTCCGGATCGCCTGGGAGCTCACCGGCGACGGCTTCGGCCAGCGCCAGGACCTCTACGAGTACGTGCACCGGGGCGATCTCACCCGCAACCGGATCAACATCTTCAAGCGGTACGACCAGAGCGAGGCCCGTGAGCGCCTGCTGGACCTGGTCGACCGGCCCGCCGACGCCGAGGAGAACCAGAAGTGACCGCGTCCGCCGTCGAGATCCAGGCCAGCACCCTCGCGGGGTACGCCGACGCCAGCCGACTGCGCCAGGTCCAGGACCGGGACTGGGTGCTCGACCAGGTCACCGGCGCCCCCGGGACCCTGATCGACCTCGGCAGCGGGATCGGCCAGCTGCTGCAGGCCGCCCTGGAACGCTTCCCCACCCTGCGGCACGCCGTCGGCCTGGAACGCTCGGAACACCGGATCGCCGAGGCCGCCGAGCGGCTGCGGCCCTACGGCGAGCGGGTCGCCCTGCACCGGGCCGACCTCACCGCGCCCGAGCCGCTGCCGTTCCGGGCGGAGGTGATCACCCAGACCTCGGTGCTGCACTGGCTGTACCCGGACGAGGAGCGGATCTTCGCCTGGGCCGGCGCCCACCTCGCCCCCGGCGGCAGGTTCCTGCTCACCACCTACCACCCCGCCCGGGACGAGCACGGCCTCGGCGGCGAGGACGAGCTGGTCCGCGACGCCCTGGTGGCCCTCGGCACCCCGTACGACGAGGTGCCCGGCACCTTCGCGCGCGGCGGGGTGCTGCCGATCGCGACCCGCACCAGGACCGTCGAGGACCTCGCGGCGCTGATCGGGCCGCACCTCGCGGTGGCCGGAGAGCTGGAGCGCGACGCCGTCGTCACCGTCGACAGCGCCGAACAGTACGAGCACTTCCACGCCGCCACCTTCGGCGACTACTACAGCCGCCTGGTGCCGGAGGACCGGCGGGCCGCGTTCTTCCGCGCGGTCGGCGAGAGCGCCTGGCGCCGCCAGCGCGAGCGCGGCCACGTCAGCCACATGGTCGTCCGGCTCTGGACGCTGACGTCCCGTTAACAGTGTGTGTAGCCCGCCGCTCACCCCTGGGAGGAGCGGCGGGCTACGCCTACGCTGGGGCCGAACCCGGAACACCGGGACCGCCGGAACCCCGTGAGCCGGAACCCGGCAGTCCCCGACCCCCGCCCCCCTCAGAACCCCGCAACACCGGACCTGGCCGAGGAGCCCACCCGTGTCAACTCCCCCCGCCGGACGGGAACTCGGCGCCTTCCTGCGCGCCCACCGCGAACTCCTCAAGCCCGCCGACGTCGGCCTCACCGCCACCTCCCGCCGCCGCACCCCCGGCCTGCGCCGCGAGGAGGTCGCCTCGCTCTCCGGGGTGGGCCTCGCCTGGTACACCTGGGTCGAGCAGGGCAGGGTCGCCGCCTCCCGGCAGGTGCTGGAGGCGATCGCCCGGGTGCTGCGCCTGGACGACGCGGGCCTGCGGCACGCCCTGCGCCTGGCCGGCTACCACGAGCCCGCCCCGGCCGCCGGGCCGGAGGGCACCGACCGGATCGCCGAGACCATCCAGCCCGTCCTCGACTCCTGGCCCACCAGCCCGGCCGTCCTGCTCGACCGCCACTTCGACCTGCGCGGCTGGAACGCCGCCTGGACGGCGCTCTGGGGCTCGCCCGAGTTCGTGCCCGCCGACCGGCGCAACCTGATGTGGGTGATGGCCGCCCACCGGCAGGTGCGCGCGGTGCTGCCCGACTGGGAACCGCTCGCGATGAACGTCTTCCAGCACTTCCGCGCCCAGGCCGGCCCCGCCCTCGGCGACCCCCGGACCCGGGAGGTCTACCGGCACCTGGACGAGGACGCGCCGGAGCTCCGCCACTGGTGGGGATGCCACTCGGTGGCGGAGCTGACGGTACGGACCGTCACCGTGGCGCCGGCCGGCCTGGGCCCGGTCCGGCTGACCCTCTCGTCCTTCCACCCGGTGGACGACCCCTCCGCGACGGTGCTGCTGTTCACCCCGACCGGCGCCGCCGACCGGGCGCGGATGACCGAGCTGGTCGAGCATCCGTTGCGCGCGGTCGGCGGCGTGGAGGACGAGCGCCGGGTCGGCTGAGCCGGTCTCAGGCCTCCGACGCGGTACCGGCGGTGCTGGCACCGGCGGCGGCCCGGCGCAGCCCCAGGCTGACCGCCAGACCGCCGAGCGCGGCCACCAGCGCGCAGCCGGCACCGATCAGCAGCGTGCCCTGCGTGACGTCACCGAACGCCCCCACCGCCCAGGCGCCGACCCCGGTGCCCGCGTACATGGTCGAGGTCAGCCACGCGCTGGAGGTCGCGCGCAGCTCCGGGGCGATGGTGCCCGCCAGCGTCTGCTGGTCCGTCACGAAGCCGCCCGAGGCCAGGAACCAGACCGTCACCCCGGCCAGGGCGAGCACCAGGCCCGGGCCCTCGGCCGCCACCGCGATCCCCACCGCCAGCAGGACGCCCCACAGCGGCAGCAGCGGCAGGTCCGACCGCCCTGCCGTCCTGGCCCGGTCGCCGAGCCGGCCGCCCACCAGCGAACCGGTCATGCTGCCCGCACCGACCAGCACGCCGACCAGGCCGAGCGCCTCCACCGACAGGTCGAAGCGCTGCACCAGCACCGCGCCGAGGAAGGTGTAGGCGCCCAGGTTGGCCGTGTTGAAGACGGTGTTGACCAGCAGGGCGCGGCGCAGGGTGGGGTCGGCCCAGCCCGCCAGGATCGCCCGGACCGCGCCCACCCGCTGCGCGGGCGCGGGCGCCTGCGCCCTCCGGGCCGGGACCTGACGCAGCAGCAGCGGCACCGCGGCGGCGGTGCCGACGGTCAGCGCCCAGAACGCCGAGCGCCAGCCCGCCAGTCCGGCCAGGAAACCGCCGAGCGGCACGCCGATCACCTGGCCGCAGGAGAACAGCGCCATGCCGAGGCCCAGCGCCCGGCCACGCACGGCCTCCGGCGCGGTCTCGGCGATGTGCGCCCAGATCGCCGGCCCGGCCGCGGCCGCGGCCAGCCCGGCCACCGCGCGGGAGAGGACCAGCAGGGTCAGCCCGGTGGACAGGGCCGCCGCCGCGTTGGACAGGACGAACAGCAGGCTGCCCAGGACGAGAGTGCGGCGGCGGCCGAACCGGTCGCTCAGCAGCCCGAGGAAGGGCGCCGCGACGGCGTACACCAGCACGTACGCCGTGACGCTGGAGGCGGCGGCCGCCTCGCTGGTGTGGACGGAGTCCGCGATGGTCGGCAGCAGCGGCGACACCAGGAACGTCTCCGTGCCGAACAGGAACAGCAGGAGGAACACCCCTGCGTAGCGCCACCGGTCGAAGCCCCGCGCCGGCGCGGTCGGCGGCGGGACCTCCTCGGCCCGGTCGGGCAGGGGCGGGTCGGAGATGCTGCTCACGGCGAAGTACCACCTTCTCGTACGGGGGCGCGGCGGGCCCTCGGACGGCGGGCGGAAGCGGCCGCGCGACGGCTGACGGGACGTCCGATGCGGCCATCCTGCGGACCGGACCGGCGCCCAGCCAGACAGGCGGTGATCCTGTGACTCCGGCTCACAGGCTCGGCCCGCGCCGTCGCACGTGGTGGTGCGTGGTGGTGGTGCGTGGTGGTGCCGGCTCCGGGGTACCGTGCGTACTCCCGACCGGCCGGACCGGTCAGGCCGAGGCCCTCGACTGCCAGTAGGTGAACTGCTGGAGCGGGTCGCCGACCAGGACCCACGGCCAGGCGGTGACGGAGTTGTCGATCCGGCGGAAGGCGTCCGCGCTCTCCCTGATGCGGGTCGCCTGGATCAGGGCGAAGGCGAGCACGTTGAGGTCGGCCGCGGCCGCCGCGTGGGTCAGGCCACCGAGCCGGGGCCACTCGCGCAGGGCGGTGTCGAGCGCGGTGACCGCCCGGTTGTGGGTCCACTGGCGACGGACCAGCAGCGCCTCGACGCCGCCGGCGGAGGCCGTCCGGGCGTGCTCGTCCACGAGCGCGGTCAGCTCCACCGCGGCGGTCGGCGCGGTCAGTGGCGCGGAGGCCCGGACGGTGTCCACGAAGTTGAGCTGGGCGCTGCGCGACCCGCACTCCTCCGGTGACAGGTACCGGAGCATCTGCAGGTGGGCCTCGCGGTTCCACGGGTCGCGTTCGGAGACCTCGTGCCAGACGGCGACCACGTCGCGTGATTCGGCGCGCATCAGGCGCAGGATGCCGAGCAGGACGACCCAGGGCGTCGGATCGTCGGGCGCGAGGTCGGCCGCGCGGTAGCAGGTGTCGGCCGCCGCGCGGGCGTCCTCCATCCGTCCGGCGTGCCGGCCGCGGACGAGTTCGACCCAGCCCTCGAACATCAGCGGGTCCGCCTGCTGGGCGCGGCGCAGCCGCCAGTTGTGCGCCAGGGTGGACGGCGCGGCCGCTTCGGCGAGGACGGCGAAGCGGTGCCCGCGGCGGTCCCAGTCGGTGCCGGCCTCCCGGAGCAGCCGTTCGACCTGGTCGACCTGGATGGCGCTCTGGCCGGGCAGACCCGGGGACTTGAGCTGTCGCCGGACGCGGCCGAGGTCGACATCGTCGAGCTCGGGGCGCAGGCTGGGGCCGGAGGCGCGAATTCTTCGGAAGAGCGACACGCGCCGCAGCCTAGGCCCATAGGCGATTTTCGGACAGACCCCGGAATGAAATATTCAGGTTCCGATGGAATTCGGTGAGCCTACCGCTCCGTACGGCGATCGCCGGAGGCGCAGCATTCGGCTGGATTTCCGCACCGAATCCTTCGGGAAAGGCGTCGAAATCCCGCGTTTCCTCGGTCTGATCCCGGTCCGACCCCGTTCCGCAGCCGGTCCGCCCCCCTCCGGACCTCATGATCGAAGGAGGGCGGATCCCCCCCCCGGCCGGTCGGGGCCGGGCGGGCCGGGCGGGCCGGCCGGCACCGATCGTTTCCAGCCGCTTCGCGTGACCCTACGCTTCGTCGGGCGGGTGCAGTTCGCCGGTGCGGGCGACCCGGGCGTACCAGCGGCCGCTGGACTTCGGGGTGCGGGCCTGGGTGGGGTAGTCGACGTGGACCAGGCCGAAGCGCTTCGCGTAGCCGTACGCCCACTCGAAGTTGTCCAGCAGGGACCAGGCGAAGTATCCGCGCAGGTCCGCGCCGTCGGCCGCCGCCCGGTGGACGGCCGCCAGGTGGGCGTGCAGGTAGGCGGTGCGCTCCGGGTCGTCGACGGTGCCGTCCTCGCCGGGCTCGTCGGGGTAGGCCGCGCCGTTCTCGGTGACCATCAGCGGCAGGCCGGGGTACCGGCGGGCGAGGTCGGTCAGCAGCTGGTGCAGGCCGGAGGGGTCGACGGCCCACCCCATCGCGGTCCGCTCGCCCGGCGCCAAGTGGAAGCCGACCAGGTCCGCTCCCGGCCAGGGCGAGCCCTCGCCGCCGCCGTGGCCGTCCTCACGGGCCGGTGCGGCGCCGGTGTCCTCGGCGGCCGCGGAGACGACGGTGGGCGTGTAGTAGTTGACGCCCAGCCAGTCCAGCGGCTGGTGGATCGCCTCCTCGTCGCCGGGGCGGACGAAGGCCCAGTCGGTGAGGTGGGCGGTGTCGGCCAGCAGGTCCTTCGGGTAGGCGCCCTCCAGCATCGGGCCGAGGAAGATCCGGTTGCCGACGGCGTCGATGCGGCGCGCGGCGTCCCGGTCGGCGGCGGACGGGGTGAGCGGGCGCAGCGCGTGCAGGTTGAGCGCGACGGACAGCCGGGCGGTGGCGGGCAGCAGGCCGCGCAGCGCGGTGACGGCCAGGCCGTGGCCGAGGTTGAGGTGGTGGGCGGCCCGCAGGGCGTCCACCGGGTCGGTGCGGCCGGGGGCGTGGACGCCGGAGCCGTAGCCGAGGAAGGCGCTGCACCAGGGCTCGTTGAGGGTGGTCCAGTGGTCGACCCGGTCGCCGAGGGCGCCGCCCACCAGCGCGGCGTACTCGGCGAACCGCTCGGCGGTCGCGCGCTCGGGCCAGCCGCCGGCCGACTCCAGCTCCTGCGGGAGGTCCCAGTGGTAGAGCGTGGCGACGGGGGTGATCCCCGCGGCGAGCAGGTCGTCGACGAGGCGGCGGTAGAAGTCCAGGCCCCGCTGTCCGGCCGGGCCGCGGCCGGTGGGCCGGACGCGCGGCCAGGAGACCGAGAAGCGGTAGGCGGTCAGCCCGAGTTCGGCCATCAGCCGGACGTCCGCGCGGAACCGGTGGTAGTGGTCGGCCGCGACCTCGCCGGTGTGGCCCCGGAAGACCTTGCCCGGGGTGCGGCAGAAGGTGTCCCAGATCGAGGCGGTGCGGCCGTCCTCGGCGGCGGCGCCCTCCACCTGGTAGGCGGAGGTGCCCGTGCCCCAGAGGAAACCGGCCGGGAACCGGGGCAGGGCGGCGGCAGGCGGAAGGGGGCCGACAGGGGGGAGGGGCATGTGCTGCTCCCGACGGTAGCGGGCGGTGGTGGGAGGCGGTGGCCCGGCGCGATCGGCGGGCGCTCCCATGGTGCAGTCGGAAGGTTCCTGCCCCAGCTGATGCGGTGTCAAAAGCATTCAGGCGATGGGTCCGTCGACGACGGCCTCGGTGTGGCTGAAAGTGTCGCGTCGAGGTCGGGCGCGGCCGCCGGTCGGCGAACTCGCTCTTCCGGGAGTGGAGTTCGGTGTCGGGGCGGCTGGGGCCGGACTGCTGCTTCTTTCGGCGCCGACCCCTGGGCAGCGGCCCGCGGATGTGCTGACATAGCCATGCCAAAACGAGGTGGCGCCGGATCGCGTCATGCCGGACCGTACCGCGCCGAACCGGACCGGACCCCGCTGCGCCGAACCGGACCGAACCGTACCGCGCCGCGCTGCCTCCGACTCCGTGCTCGATCGAAGGGGAAGCCCATGCTGCTCCGTGCGCTGGCCGCCGCGGCCGTCGTCGCCGCATCGCTGTCCGGCCCGTCGGCCTTCGGCCTCGACTCGCTCCCGACCCCGCCCGACCGGATCGTCATCGACGTCGCGACGGTCAACGGCTCCGGCTGTCCGGCGGGGACGGCCGCCGTGGCCGTCTCCCCGGACAACACCGCCTTCACCGTCACCTACAGCGAGTACCTCGCGCAGGTGGGGCTGGGGTCGAAGCCGACCGACTTCCGGAAGAACTGCCAGCTCGACCTGCGGGTGCACGTCCCCCAGGGCTTCACCTACGCGATCGCCTCCGCCGACTACCGCGGCTTCGCCCACCTGGAGCGGGGCGCGAACGGGACCGAGCGGGCCAACTACTACTTCCAGGGCCAGCCCCAGACCGCCTACCAGTCGCACCGGTTCGTCGGCCCGCAGGACGACAGCTGGCAGGCGACCGACACCGTCGACGTCGCCGCCCTGGTCTGGGCGCCCTGCGGCGAGGAGCGCAACTTCAACATCAACACCGAACTGCGGGTCGTGGCCGGCACCTCGGACCCGACCCGGACCACCAGCTTCATGACGATGGACTCGACCGACGGCGACATCAACACCGTCTACCACCTCGCCTGGAAGCACTGCCCCTGACCGCCGGAGCCGGCTGCCCGCCCGCCGGCCCGCCCGCACGGGTGAGCGGGCGGGCAGCCGCCGGGGTCAGGAGGCGGTGCCGGGCTCCGGGGCGCGGTGCCCGGCCGAAGCCTGCTCCTGGAGCAGCGCGGCGATCCGGCTGACGTCGTCGAAGATCCGGATGACGTCGTCGATGTCGGTGGCCGAAGCGCCGTTCACGCCGACGAAGAAGAGGTGCAGACAGCCGTCGTCCGTCTCCAGGTAGCCGGCCAGGGTCTGGGCGTTGTAGGCGATCCGCTGGTTGAGGTCGTCCGCGCCGACGATGGTGCCGGGCTTGGCGAAGACCTTGCCCTTGGCCGGGCAGTCGGTGGTGCAGGAGATCGCCAGCGAGCCGTCGACGCCGAGGATCGGCAGGGCGTGCCGGAAGGCGTCCGCGTCGGGGGTGCGCAGCCAGTAGGCGAGGACCTGGTCCAGGCCGATGGGGGTGGCGCGGTCCTGGAAGACACCGCCGCGTCCGTCGGCGAGCTGGAACTGGGTCGGGTCGACGTGCGCCACGTCGGTGAGGAAGGCGTGTTCGACGCCGAAGCCGGCGAAGCAGTCCTTGCTCCCGACGGTGACGGCCATGTTGCACAGGGCCAGGTTGGCGCCGAGGTTGTGGCTGACCTTCAGGATCAGCTTGGCGTATTGGCTGTAGGGCGGGGAGACGTACGCGGCGACCTGCGGGTCGCCGGCGTAGTCGGCCGGCAGCTTGCCGTCCGGGTTCGGGCCGGTCGGGTCGGCGGTGACGGTGACACCGGCCCGGGCGAGCGCCTCGATCAGGGCGGTGCGGCCGAAGGCGTTCGGGTCCTGGACGTTCGAGATGCGCAGGACGGGCTGCGCGTCGGCGGCGATGGTACCGCTCAGGGTGATCCGGGTGCCGTCGGGGGAGGCGGAGACCTGGATGTCGGTCGGGCCGCCGGCCGCCACCGTCCGCACGGTGGAGGTGACCTGGTAGGGCGCGACCTGCGGGCGCCACATGAGCTGGGCGGTCTGGCCCGGGGTGGTGGGGGTGGTCAGCAGGTCGATGACGTTGTCGTTGATGATGAGCGGGGTCGGCTGCGGGTCCAGCGCCGGGGGCGTGAACAGCCGCGGGTCCACGACGACGTCGCCGTCGACCCGCGTGATGCCGGTGTTCCGGACCTGCTGGGCGATCAGGTCCAGTCCGGCGAGCGGGTCCTCGGGGGTGAGGGTGGCGCCGGGCAGGTCGTTGGCGCTGGTGTGGTCGATGGAGGTGTAGTCGACCGTCCCGTCGGGCCTGGTCCGGCCGCCCATCGTGAGGTCGCCCTGGGCGACCATCGCCAGGTTGCCGTCCAGCGTCGAGCCGGTGCGGGTGCCGGTGGCGAAGACGGGGGTCGAGAAGCGGTGGTCGGGGCCGAGCGCGTGCCAGGCGCCCGAGATGGTGACGAGCTTCGCGGTCGAGCCGGGGACGAAGAACTGGTTCGCGAACCGGGAGTGGAACACCCGACCGGTCGCGGGATCGGTCTCCAGCACGCCCCACTGCGCGTGCTCGTAGCCGGGCTTGTGCATGATCGCCTCGATGGCGGGCCCGAGGTCGTCGTCGTGCGCCGCCGCCGGGGGCGCGGCGGTCGTGCCCGCCACGGCGGCCAGTGTCGCGCCGGCGGCGGCCCAGGCCAGCAGGCGGCCGCGGATCGTTCGTCTCATGTGTGCGTCCCGTCGTCTCTGGGGTTCGGCAGACCCGGCGCAGGCTGGTGCGGACCGGCTGCTCATGGGGCGGATCGTAGGAACCCGGGCGGCGTACTTCTCGGTAGCCGTTGACGCGCTGACGGTGTGTGGTGGCAAAGTCCACCGGTCAGCCGATCGGCGGTGGTGCGGCGATCACGGTGGTGGCGGCGGTGGTGCGGCGATCACGGTGGTGGCGGTGGCGGTCGTGGTGATCGCGGTCGTGGCGCCGGCGGCCGGTGCGGACGACGGTCTCGGTGAACGGGATCCAATCCGAACCGTCGCTCGTCTCCGAACTCCTTGTGACCACGGCCGGCCCGAGCGATTCCGGCCGGGCCGCCCGGGCCGGGACCGGACCCGTGCTGAACGAGGAGGCGGAAGCCGCGATGGCACAGCAGTCAGCAGTGGAGGTGATCGTGGTGGGGGCGGGCCCGGCAGGCCTGGCCTGCGCGCTGGACCTCACCGCCGCAGGCCGGGAGGTGCTGGTCCTGGAGGCCGCCGCCGACGTGGGCGGACGGATGCGCACCGACCTGGTGCAGGGCTTCCGCCTCGACCGCGGCTTCCAGGTGTTCAACACCTCCTACCCCCAGGTCGGACGCCGGCTGGATCTCGGTGCGCTGCGGCTGCACCCGTTCACACCCGGTTTCGTGCTCGCCGACGGGCAGCGCTCCCGCCGCCTGGTGGACCCGACCCGCCGTCCGGCCGAGGCGCTGGGCCTGCTGCCCGACGGGCCGCTGCCGCTGCGCGACCTGGCGGCCGTCGGGCTGCTCGGGCTGTGCGACGCGGCGCTGCCCGCCGCCGTGCTCAAGCGGGCGCCGGAGACGACCACCGCACGGGCGCTGCGGCGGGCCGGCGTGTCACGGCGCACCGTCGAGGGCGTGCTGCGCCCGTTCCTGGCCGGGGTGTTCCTGGAGGACCGGCTGGAGACGTCGAGCCGGATGTTCCACCTGGTGTGGCGCAGCATGGTGCGCGGGAGCCTGTGCCTGCCGGAGGAGGGCATCGGGGCCGTGCCGCGGCAGCTGGCCGCCCGGCTGCCGGCGGGGCGGCTGGTGCGCCGCGCGCCGGTGGACCGGCTGACGGCCGAGGGGGTGGCGCTCGCCGACGGTGCGGTGCTGCGCGCGCGGGCGGTGGTGGTGGCCACCGGAATGGCGGCGGCGGCCCGGCTGCTGCCGGGCCTGGAGGTGCCGGCCGCGCGGGCGGTGACGACCTTCTACCACGCGGCGCCGGTCAGCCCGCTGCGCGAGCCGACACTGGTGGTGGACACGCGGCGGCGGGTGCTGAACACGGTGGTGCTGTCGGAGGTCGTCCCGGGCTGTTCGCCGGACGGCCGGGCGCTGGTGTCCACCTCCGTGCTGGGGGTGTCGGCGGACGAGCGGGCGGTCCGGCGACGGGCCGGTGAGCTGTACGGAGTGGACTCCTCGGCCTGGCACCCGCTGGCCGACTACCGGATCGCCGAGGCGCTGCCGGCCGGGCCGGCCCCGCTCCGGCTCAGCCGCGGCACCCGGTTCGCGCCGGGCCGCTACGTGTGCGGGGACCACCGGGCCACCGCCTCCGTACAGGGAGCGCTGGCCTCGGGCGCGCGGGCGGCCCGGGAGGTGTCGGCGGACCTGGCCGGACCGGGGCGCTGACCGCGTGGAGCGGGTGCGCACGGGTGGTGTGCGGTGTGTGGTGGGCGGCCGGAGGACGCGGAGCCGAGCGGAAACGGGGCACGAACGACGCGACCGGGCCAACCGGGCCGATCGTGCCGAACCGCCGAGCGCTGGGCCGAACCGCCGCACGCTGGGCCGGTGACGCCGCGCGGCCGGGCAAGTCGGGCACCGCCGTTCCGACGCGCCGAGAAAACCGGCCAATCCGCGGCCACGATGGTTCCGAAGGTCCGGTGCAACGACAGAGCGGGCCGCGGTGCGGCCCCGTCAGGAGGGCTCCTGTGACGATGTCCGGCACCGTCTCCACCCCGCAGGTCTCCACCTCGCAGGCTTCCACCCGGCAGGCCGCCACCCCGCCGGTCGTCCCGACCGCCGACGGTGGCGCGCGGGTGCGCCGGGTCGCGGTGGTGGGCGCCGGCGTGGCCGGTCTCACCGCGGCCTACGAGCTGTCCCGGGCCGGGGTGGAGGTCGAGCTGTTCGAAGCCGACGCCCGGCTCGGCGGCCACGCCCACACCCAGGAGGCCACCGGGGCGGACGGCCGGGCGCTGGCCCTGGACACCGGGTTCCTGGTCCACAACGAGCGGACCTACCCGCACCTGGTACGGCTGTTCGCGGAACTCGGCGTCCGCACCCAGGACAGCGAGATGAGCCTGTCCGTCCGGTGCGACGGGTGCGGTCTGGAGTACGCGGGCGCGCGCGGACCGGCCGGTCTGTTCGCCCGCCCCGACGCCCTGGCGCGCGGCCGGTACCTGCGGATGCTCGCCGAGGTGCCCCGCTTCCACCGGCTCGCCCGCCGCCTCCTGGCCGACCCCTCGGCGGGCGACCCCAGCCTGCGCGACTTCCTCGCCGCCGAGGGCTTCTCGCCGTACTTCGTGAGCCACTTCATGACCCCGGTGGTCTCCGCCGTGTGGTCCTGCGCCCCCGACCTCGCGGGCGACTACCCGGCGCGCTACCTGTTCGCGTTCCTCGACAACCACGGCATGCTCGCCGTGACCGGCTCGCCGACCTGGCGCACCGTCGTCGGCGGCTCGCGCACGTACGTCGAGAGGATCGCCGAGCGGCTCACCGCCGTCCACCGGTCCGCCCCCGTCCGCCTGGTGCGCCGCCGCCCGGACGGCGTCACCGTGGTCTCCGGGGACGGCCACCGCACCGAGGCCGACGCCGTGGTGATCGCCACCCACGCCGACCAGGCGCTGCAGCTGCTCGCCGACCCGACCGACACCGAACTGGAGGTCCTCGGCGCCTTCACCTACTCGCGCAACCCGACCGTGCTGCACCGCGATCCCACCGTCCTGCCCGTCGCCCGGTGGGCCCGCGGCTCCTGGAACTACCGGATGCCCCACTGCGACGCCCCCTCCGACCGGGTGCGGGTCAGCTACCACCTCAACCGGCTGCTGCGCCTGGACGCCACCGAGGACTACCTGGTCACCCTCAACGAGGACCGGCAGCACCCGGTCCCGGAGGACCTGGTCGTCTCCCGGACCGTCTACGAGCACCCGGTCTACACCGCGCACACCGTCGCCGCGCAGCGCCGGCTGCCCGAACTCGCCACCGAGCGGACGGCGTTCGCCGGCGCCTACCACGGCTGGGGCTTCCACGAGGACGGCTGCCGCTCCGGCATCGAGGCGGCCCGGTCCCTGCTGGGGGTGGGCGCGCCGTGACCACCCTGCCCGGCCCGTGGGGCGCGGTCCTCTACGACACCCGCACCACCCACGTGCGCGCCACACCCCGGCGGCCCGCCTTCCGACACCGCGGCTACCTGTGGCTGGTGGACCTCGACCACCTCCCGCCGGTGCCCCGACCGCTGCGGCCACTGGCCCGGTTCCGGCCGCGCGACCACAGCCTGAACCCTTCCACCGAATATGAGTTGACGATTCGTCAGGAGCTGGAGCGCTACCTCGCCGACCACGACCTCCGGCTCGGCGGCGGACAGGTGCTGATGCTGACCCAGGCCCGCTCGCTCGGGTACGTGTTCAACCCGCTGACCGTCTACTGGTGCCGCGACGACGCCGGCCGCCCGCTGTGCACGGTCGCCGAGGTCCACAACACCTACGGCGGCCGGCACCGCTACCTGCTGCCGCCCGATCCCGACGGGCGCGGCGAGACCCCCAAGGACTTCCCCGTCTCGCCGTTCTTCCCCGTCGACGGCCACTACCGGATGGTGCTGCCCGAGCCGGGCGAACGCCTCCACCTGACCGTCCACCTGGAACGCCACGGCGGCCGTGCCTTCACCGCCACCGTCCACGGCACCGCGCGACCGGCCGGCCCCGCCGCCCTGCTGCGCGCCGCGCTCACCCACCCGTTCGCCACCTGGGCCGTCAGCCTGCACATCCGCTACCGGGGGATCCGCCTCTGGCTCAGCGGCCTGCCCGTCCACCCGCGGCCGTCCGTCCACCCGCGGCCGTCCGACCGCCCTTGCCCGGCCGACCGCCCGCCCCGGCGCGCCGACCGTCCCACTCCCACTCCCACGCCCACGGAAGAGGTGCCCACCCCATGACCACCACGGTCCCCCCGACGGCACGGCCGGTACCCGTCGTCGACCCCGCCCGCTGGCCGGACGTCGCCCGGGTGCCGCACGTACCGCTGCGCGCCGCCGTGGCCGAGCGGCTGCTGCACCGGGTGGCCGCCAGACGCGGCCTGCGCGTCGAACTCCCCGGCGGCCGGACCCTGCGACCGGCCCCGGCCGACGCGCCGGTCCTGCGGCTGCACCGCGCCGAGGACTTCCTGCACCGCGTCGGCGAGAGCGGCCTGATCGGGTTCGGCGAGGCCTACCAGGCCGGTGACTGGGACAGCCCCGACCTGGTCGCGCTGCTCACCCGGCTGGCCGGCGCCCCCGACACGCTGGTGCCGCCCGGCACGCAGTGGCTGCGCCGGCTCTACGTCCAGCGCCCGCCGGCGGCGGAACTGTCCACCGCCGCCAACGCGCGGCGCAACATCCACCGCCACTACGACCTGTCCAACGAGCTGTTCGCCCTGTTCCTCGATCCGACGATGACCTACTCCTCGGCCCTCTTCCCGGCCGCCGCCGGTCCGCGACCCGCCGCGACCTGGGACGAGCTGCCCGCCGCCCAGCACCGCAAGATCGACCGCCTGCTCGACCTGGCCCGGGTCGGCCCCGGCACCCGGCTGCTGGAGATCGGCACCGGCTGGGGCGAACTCGCCGTCCGCGCCGCCGCCCGCGGCGCCCGGGTGGTCAGCCTCACCCTCTCCGAGGAGCAGCTCCGCCTCGCCCGGCGCCGGATCGCCGACGCGGGCCAGGACGGACGGGCAGAGGTCCGGCTGTGCGACTACCGCGCCGCCGAGGGCGCGTACGACGCCGTGGTCAGCGTGGAGATGATCGAGGCCGTGGGTCGGCCCTTCTGGCCGGAGTACTTCGCCACCCTCGACCGCGTGCTGGCCCCGGGCGGCCGCGTCGCCCTGCAGGCGATCACCATGCCCCACGACCGGATGCTCGCCAGCAGCCGCACCTACACCTGGATCCTCAAGTACATCTTCCCCGGCGGCCTCATCCCCTCCCTGCAGGCCGTCACGGAGACCGCCGCCCGGCACACCCGCCTGCGGGTGGCGGGCGTCGACGCGTACGGGCCGCACTACGCCGAGACCCTGCGGCTGTGGCGCGAGCGCTTCACCGAACGGTCGGCGCAGGTCGCGGCCCTCGGCTTCGACGAGGTGTTCCGGCGGATGTGGGAGCTGTACCTCGCCTACTCCGAGGCGGGCTTCCGCACCGGGTACCTGGACGTCCAGCAGGTGCTGCTGACCCGGCGTGGGGAGGCGACGGCATGAGAGCGGCGGCGGCCCCGCCCGCCACGTCCGCCGTCCGAGGCGGGGCCCGGTCCGCCGACGGGTGCGGGGTGCGGCCGTGAACGCCGGTGCCTTCGCCGTCAACCTCGCGGTCACCGCCGCCGTCGCCCTCGCCGTGCTGCTCGCCGCCTTCGCCGTCGGGGTGCGGACCGGGCGCCACCGCGGCGTGGACGTCGCCTGGGGACTGGCGTTCACCGCCGTGGCGCTGAGCGGCTTCGCGCTGTCCGACGGCTACGGGGACCCGGGGCGCCGGCTGCTGGCCACCGTGCTGGTCACGGTCTGGGGCCTGCGGCTGTCCGCGCACATCTGGTGGCGCTCCCGGGGGGCACCCGAGGACCCGCGCTACGCCCGGATGCTCGCCCGCGCTCCCGAAGGCCCGCCCCGGACCCGGTACGCGCTGCGGATCGTCTACCTGCTCCAGGCCGCCCTCGTGTGGTTCGTCTCCCTTCCCGTCCAGGCCGCCCAGTACCTCCCCGGCGCGCCCGGCGCGCTCGCCTGGGCGGGCACCGCGCTGTGGGCGGTCGGACTGTTCTTCGAGGCGGTGGGGGACTGGCAGCTCGCCCGGTTCAAGGCCGACCCGGCCAACCGCGGCCTGGTGATGGACCGCGGCCTGTGGCGCTACACCCGCCACCCGAACTACTTCGGCGACGCCTGCGTCTGGTGGGGGCTGTTCCTGCTCGCCGCCGACGCGCCCATCGGCTGGGCCTTCGTCCTCAGCCCGCTCCTGATGACCTGGCTGCTCGCGTTCGGCAGCGGAAAGCCCATGCTGGAACGGCAGTTGGGCGCGCAGCGACCCGGCTGGGCCGAGTACGCCGCCCGGACCAGCGGCTTCGTGCCGCTGCCACCGCGCCGGGACCGGGGGACCCCGGTCGTACCGCCGCCGGGGCCGCACCCGTGACGCCGTCCGTGCAGCACGAGGCCGGAGGAGCCACGACGGGCTCCTCCGGCCGGGGCCAGGCATTCATCCGGTCATCCGGTCATCCGGTACTCCGGTCAGCTGCCTGAGCCGAGAGACGAGAGGAGGCGGTTCAGAACTCCTCCCTCTTCACCGTGCGGCGTGGGCGGACGGTACCCGTGCGGGTGCGGCTCGTTCTGCCCCGGGTCGCACGGGTCCGGCGGGCAGGGCTCGGGCGGGCACGTCTTGCTGTCCTGGACCGTGACCTCCACGCACGGGCAGTCCTTGGTCAACTCGACCGTGGTCACCGCGTCGTGCGGCAGGTCGTAGCCGTCGGGCGCGCTGACCTCCTGCCAGTAGTAGGTGCCGAGGGGCAGGCCGTCCGCGTTGCAGATGCCGTTGGCGGGGGTGGTGCAGGGGGAGCCGACGGCGGTGTCGGGGTTGGCGCCGGTGGTCTGCAGGCCGGGGACGCCGTTGGTCTCGCGCCAGAGCTGGAAGACCGCGCCGGCGAGCGGCTTGCCGGTGTCGGCATCGACCTTGGTCACGCTGGTGGAGCCGGTCCCCGTGCCGGTCTTGGAGTCCTTGACGGTGACCGGGATGTTCTGCCCGTTGGTGTCGAGGACCACGGTGGTCACCGCGGGCCGCGGCAGGTCGTAGCCGGGGGGAGCCGCGGTCTCCTGCCAGTAGTAGGTGCCGAGGGGCAGGCCGTCCGCGTTGCAGATGCCGTTGGCGGGGGTGGTGCAGGGGGAGCCGACGGCGGTGTCGGGGTTGGCGCCGGTGGTCTGCAGGCCGGGGACGCCGTTGGTCTCGCGCCAGAGCTGGAACACGGCGCCGGCCAGCGGCTGGCCGGTGCCGGAGTCGACCTTGGTGACGCTGGTGGTGCCGGTCGGGGCCGTGGTCGGGGTGTCGGCGACGGTGATCGGCACGGTCTGCCCGTTGGTGTCGAGGACGACGGTCGACACGTTGAGCTCGGGCAGGTCGTAGCCGTCGGGTGCGGAGACCTCCTGCCAGTAGTAGGTGCCGAGCGGGAGGCCGTCCGCGTTGCAGATGCCGTTGGCGGGGGTGGTGCAGGGGGAGCCGACGGCGGTGTCGGGGTTGGCGCCGGTGGTCTGCAGGCCGGGGACGCCGTTGGTCTCGCGCCAGAGCTGGAAGACCGCGCCGGCCAGCGGCTGACCGGTGCCGGAGTCGACCTTGGTGACGCTGGTGGAGCCGGTCGGGGCCGTGGTCGGGGTGTCGGCGACGGTGATCGGCACGGTCTGCCCGTTGGTGTCGAGGACGACGGTCGACACGTTGAGCTCGGGCAGGTCGTAGCCGGGCGGGGCCGCCGTCTCCTGCCAGTAGTAGGTGCCGAGCGGCAGGTCGGACGCGGAGCAGATGCCGTTGGCGGGGGTGGTGCAGGGGGAGCCGACGGCGGTGTCGGGGTTGGCGCCGGTGGTCTGCAGGCCGGGGACGCCGTTGGTCTCGCGCCAGAGCTGGAAGACGGCGCCGGCGAGCGGCTGACCGGTGCCGGAGTCGACCTTGGTCACGCTGGTGGACCCGGTCTCGACCACCGGGGACTTGGTGTCGGCGACGGTGACCGCGACGGTCTGCCCGTTGGTGTCGAGGACCACGGTGGTCACCGCGGGCTGCGGCAGGTCGTAGCCGGGGGGAGCCGCGGTCTCCTGCCAGTAGTAGGTGCCCAGCGGCAGGCCGGACACGGCGCAGACGCCGTTGGCCGGAGTGGTGCAGGGAGCGCCCACCTCGGTGTCCGGGGTGGTCCCGGTGGTCTGCAGGCCGGGGACGCCGTTGGTCTCGCGCCAGAGCTGGAAGACGGCGCCGGCCAGCGGCTGCGCGGTGACGGAGTCGGTCTTCGTCACGCTGGTCGAGGCGGTGGGCGCCGGGGGGTTGCCGCAGTCCGGCAGACTGCCGTTGAAGGGGTAGGCGTGGAACTCGGTGCCGGTCATGCCCGAACCGGAGTTGTGCAGCAGCGAGCCGGTGGTGAAGAACCGTCCGGCCGTGCCGGGCAGGTTCACCGTGCTGGAGCTGGCCGGGTTGCCGACCAGCACGCTGCCCTGGAACTGCCCCGACCCCGTGAGGGTGACGGAGGTCGCGGTCGGGAAGTTCCACAGGAGGCGCTCGCGCAGCTGGTTCCAGGGGTCGGTGTCCTGGAGGCTGCCGCTGTAGGTGTTGATGGTGCGGGCGCCGCCCACCATGTTGACGAGCACCGTCGCGGTCGAGGGGATGCCGGCGAACACGATGCCCTGGGTGGAGCCGCCGTTCCCGGCGATGTCGAAGTCGACGTTGAAGACCTGCAGCGCCGAGGTGCCGTCACCGGTGAACAGGGTCTGGTAGCCCTGGTTGACGGCGGTTCCGGTGGCCGGGCGGGGCGTGCCGACCCCGGCGTAGCACTCACTGGCGGTCTGCAGTTGGCCGCGCAGCGGCGTGTAGGCGGCGACGGCCTGCGCGTCCTGGATCTTCGTGCCGGTGATGGTGCCGGTGGCCGTGCCCGCGTAGCGGACGACGCCCCCGTCCGCCAGGAGCCGCTGCCCCGGTGCGACGGTGACGTTGCCTCCGGCGGTGAGGAAGTCGGCGCCGTCGGGCGGCGGGACGCGGGAGCCGACGCCGGCGATGCCGACGTTGTACGCGGAGCTGGCTCCGGCGGCCTTGTTGAGGTCGAAGTTGCCGAGGGTCACCACGTGGCCCTCGGCCTCGGCGGCCGAACCCCGGACGTTGAAGTCGCCGCCGACGAAGATGTTGATACCGGCGTCGCGGCCCGCGAAGGGACCGTTGTTGACCGGTGGGAACGTCGCCGGGCAGTCCGAGCCCAGGCACGGTCCGAGACCGCCCGGAAGCGTGGCCGCGCTCGCGGCCTGCGGTGCGACGAGCGACAAGCCGAAGGGCACGAGCGTCAGGGCCACGGCGGTACCCACCGCCCGGCCGAGCCGGCGTCTCCAAGTGACCGCGGTCACCGGAATCTGACTGGACTTCACCTTGGTCCTCTCACCAGGTGGACGAATGGGGCCCTTGAAGTCTTCTGGGCCGGAGGACCGAGCGCCTGCGATCGGCAGGCGCCTTCGTCTGAACGGTGCGTCAGTACACCCGATCGGTTGCAGCCCGCCGCGACGGACCGGGCCGGGGGTTCCCCGACCGTCGAGGGGGCCGGGTCAGCGGCCTTGGGTGAGCCGGTAGTGCCGCGGGTCGGCGATGCCGTGCAGGTCCTCGGCGGTGAGGGTGCGGCCGTCGCGGCCCAGGAGCCGGAGGTGCCGCAGCTCGTGCACCGGGCGGAGCCCGAAGGAGGACGCCAGCTCCAGGTCGAGCCGGCCCTCCGCCCGGGCGAACCACCAGCGGCCGGTGACCTTGCCCTGCAGGCCGGCCCGCAGGTGGCTGCCCGTCAGGTGGCCGCCGTCGACGGAGTCGTCGGGCACCGACGCGTCCGCCGAGGCGGTGAGCCGCACGTCCAGGGAGTCTCCGGACGGCTCGTCACTCTCGATCGTCCAGTGGCCGGGCTCCACCGACCCGGCGTCCGCCGGATCCCGCCCGGTGGCGGGCCCCGCGGTGGCGGGCCGGGTGCCGAGCAGCCGGTGGACCGCGGCGTCCGCCGCCCGGGCGTCGCTGCCGGGCGGCAGCTGCTCCACCCGGCCCTCCCCGGGTGGCAGCGGCGTCGCGTCGAGCGGCCAGACCAGGCACGGCTTGTCGAACGAGGCCGCGTACCGGCGCTGTTCCAGGACGTGCGGGTCGTCGGCCGCGGCCCGGGACCAGAGGAGCAGGAACAGGTCGCAGGCGCCCAGTTCCTGCAGCACCGGCTCGGCCGGCAGTCCGTCGGAGAGGTCGCGGGACTCGTCCAGGGCGGTCCGGGCGCCCCCGGCACGCAGCCGGGCGTCCAGGGCGGCGGCCCGGTCGGCGTCCGCCGGTGCGTGGGCGAGGAAGACCCCGGGGCGTGCCGCCCGGTCGGGGCCGCCGGGCCGGTTGCCGCTGGGTTGGCCGTCGTGCCGGTCGTCGTGCCGGTCGCCGTGCTCGCCGCTGGGCTGGTCGTCGTGCCGGTCGTCGTGCTCGCCGCTGGGCTGGTCGTCGTGCATGGGTACCTCAGACCTCCGCGTCGTACGTGTCCTGGTCGCGGCCGTGGTACCAGGGTGCCTGCGGGTTGTAGGAGGCGAGGTAGTAGTCCGCCTCGCAGGTGAACGTCGCGGGGAACAGCTGGTGCGCCCGCAGCTTCAGCAGGTTCATGGCCGCGATCTCGTTGGCCAGGGCCTCCTGGTCCTGCTCGTCCACCGGCTTGGCCTGCTCCTCGTCCACGAGTTCCTGGGCCGCCGCGAGGTTGTCCTTCAGGAACTGGGGCCACTGTGCGGGATCGTTGCTGTACGTGTAGTGCGGTGTCACCCGGTAGTGGACCATCTTGGGCCACCTGGCGTTGGGGTTGTTCAGGGGCGCCGCCGGGTCCAGGACGTGGGTGACGTCCGGGTGCGACTCCGCGTAGGGCGCCAGGGCGGCCGCGGTCGCCTGGGCGCCCTGGACCTGCTGCCCCGGGGCGACGAAGCCGATCTTGCTGTCGCCGAGGTCGACCGGCTGGTTGGCGCCGATCCACTGCTCGTAGCCCGCGGCGAGTCCGTTGGTGCCGCTCTGCATCGCGGCGCGGATGGGCCGTTCGACCTTGTTGTAGTGCTCCTGGGTGTTGGACTTGGCGGAGCCCATGAAGATGTTCCAGGCGGTGTCGTTGGCGCCCGCGACGAAGTCGCCGTTGATCGCGTGCATCGCGGTGGCCGCGTTGTCCTGGCCGTTGGCGCGCACCAGGTTGCGGTCGGCGATCCGCATGGTGGTGATGTCCGCGGGCTCGCCGGGCGACGATCCGCCCCCGGTGTTGCTGAGCATCCGTTCCAGGTGGAGCCAGTTGCCGAGGGTGCCGCCGCCGGGGTAGACCAAGCCGGCCCCGTGCAGCACGTCGGTCTGGATGCCGCCGAGCGGTGCGCTGCTGGGCGTCATGGTGCTGAACGGCTGGAAGGTGACGGCCCGTTGGAGCACGGGCTCGCCGGCCTGCGGGCCCGTGCCGTGGCCGGCGCAGCGCTCGTCCTCGGGTGCGTGCGCCTCGGGCCGTTCCCCGGTGGCCGGGTCCGCGGTGGCCGGTCCGGGTAGGGCGCGGCGCATCACCCGGACGGCGTTGGCCTCGGCTTCGCGCTCGAACCGGTCGGAGGGGTCGGAGACCTTGAGCCCGGAGCCGTCGTCGGCGCCCGCGACGGGGCCGCGGCGCTGCTGGAGGACGTGGGTGAGCTCGTGGGCCAGGGTGTGCGGGTCGCCGCCGCCCGCCCCGATGACGACGTGGTCCCCGGAGGTGTAGGCGCGGGCGCCGACCTCGGCGGCGGAGGCCCGGGCGGCGCTGTCGTCGTGGATGCGGACGGCGGAGAAGTCGGCGCCCATCCGGCCCTCCATCTCGGAGCGGACCGCGGCGTCCAGCGGACGGCCGGGCGTGCTCAGGACGTCATGGACGGTGGAGCGCTGCACCTCCGGCCGGGGCCCGGCCCCGCCGACTGACCCGCCTGGGCCGCGCGACGCCTGACGGAGCATCTGGACGACGGCCCGGTTCCCGGCGGTCGCCTGCAGCGCCATCAGGTCCGGCCGCGCCGTCAGGTCGGGCCGCGCCGCCCGGGTGCCGACCCGCGGCGAGCGGGCCGGCGCACCGGCGCGTCCGGCGGCCTGGGCCCTGGCGTTCTCTCGGGCGTGCAAGGGGGCATGCAAGAGGGGCCTCTTCCCGCGGCGGAACAGCGACCCTTCCTGCTTACGCGCTCGGCGCCCGGGGCGCCAGGGCCCGAAGGGCAGACCCGGGTGCCCCGGCGGGCACCCGGACGGGCACCCCGGGAGCGGACGCCCCGGACGTCCTCGGTCCGAGGGCAGGAGCAGGAGCAGGAGCGCTGGGGCGAGCCATGGGTCGTGCGGAGCCCGGAACGCGCCCTTGACGGTGATCGCCGCATGCGACACCTTGGTCACGCTTTGTGTGCGGGCGGTCGGGTTTGACAGTGGACACCGGCGATACGAACTGATCCGCCGTCTCGACCCCTACGCCAGGAGCGCGGCCACCAGCCGCCCCGACCTCGCCGCCGCCGTACGCTCCGCCCTCGCCGCCCGGCTGCCCGAACTGCAGCCGCACGCCGAGGATGTGACGGCCTTCCTGGCCGAGTACTACGGCATGGAGGACTGAGCCCGGACTGAGCCCGGACGGGGCCGGGCGGCCGCGGCACACCAGCCGCGGCGGCCCGGCCCGGGTGCCGCCCCGGGCTCGCGTCCACCCGCCGACCGGGGAGCAGGTCGGCGACGCGCGCCCCCCGGCGAGGTGCGGGGCCGGCCTCCGCGCTCCCGGGCGTCGGCGAAGTGGTAGGCGGCGGAGAGCCCGTGTGCGGCGGCGGTGCCGGGCCAGGGGGAAGTAGAGGAGGCCGGAGCAGCCCACGGAGACGAGGCAGTAGGTGACCGACCGTGTACCGGTCTCCGTGTACTGCTGGCAGGACGCCCGGGCGCACATGCCCGTCAGGCTCCGGGACCGGTCGGGGCCGGTCCCGCCGCATCGACAACGGGTGGGTCCGGGTCAGGCGGAGGCGCCCTGCAGCAGGATCGACAGCAGGAATTCCGGGGCCTGGCGCGAGCCCATGTGGCCTTCGAGGGTCAGCTCCCACGCGGTCTCGGCGAGGCTGCAGAAGGTCGAGGCCAGCCAGGTGGCCGCCATGTCCTTCCGCAGCAGGTCGGCGTCCTGTGCGCGCTGGACGAAGGCGACGGTCCGTTCGAAGACGGCCTCCGCGCGGATGCTGGCCTCCGGCACGCCCAGCACGTCGGGTTCGACGTAGACCAGGTTCCACAGCTGTGCGAACGGCGGGTACTCGGCGCTCAGTGCGGTCAGCACCTGCCGGATCGGCGCGTCGTCGGCCTCGGCCCGGGACAGGGCGTGGTCGCAGTCGTCGAGGATCTTCTCGGCCATCGCCCGGACCAGGTGCTGCCGGGTGGGGAACAGGCGCACCAGGGTGGCCCGGCTGATGCCGGCCCGGGTGGCGATCACCTGCATGGACGCCCCGCGGTCCTTGGCCAGTACCGGGATCGCCGCGTCCAGTACCTCTGTCGCGTCGGTGCGCAACGTCCATCCACTCCCTGTGCCTCTATTGACACATCAATGCCTCAATGTATCCTCTGCAGTATCAGCCTCATTGTACTGAAGAGAGGGATTCCCGCCGCGCCCGCGGCCGGTCCCGCTCGCCGGAGGTGCGCTCTCTTCGTGTGCGCACTTTCGCGCCCGCGCCTTCCGGGGCGCGCCGGGAGCTGCCGCCGAAGGCCGCGCGGTCCCCCTCGTCCTTGCCCCACGGGCACGTCGTCGAGCGCAACGGAGCGCTCGACGGCCCCCCTCGACCGCCCGTGGCAGATCCAGATCGGTATACAGCCAATGACGATGCACCGCCGACGTTTCCTCACCACCATGGGCCTCGGCCTGACCGCCGCCACGGCCCTCGGCACCCTGGCCGCCTGCGACAATGGCGTGGACGACGGCGACCCGACGGGCTCACCGTCGGCTCCGGCCGGCTCCTCCCCGTCGGACCGCAGCGGCGTGATCGTCGTCGGCGCGGGGGCCAGCGGCCTGGCGGCGGCGCGGTACCTGGCCGACAAGGGCAGGAACGTGCTGGTGCTCGAAGCCCGCGGCCGGATCGGCGGCCGGATCTGGACCAGTGAGCAGTGGACCGGCACCCCGGTGGACATGGGCGCCTCCTGGATCCACGGTGTCGACAAGAATCCGATCACCGACCTGGCCAAGAAGGCCGGAGCCCGGATGGTCACGACCGATCCCGAGAGCGCCACCGACTACCTGGCCAACGGCCACAAGGCGGACGACGCCTCGGAGCAGGCGATGCAGCGCTGGCGCAAGGCCGCCGCGCACGCACTGGAGGCGAACCAGGACCAGAACGACGACCAGAAGGACGTCTCGATGCGCAGCGTGGTCGAGCGTGCGCTGAACTGGTCGTCGCTGTCGAACGGCGACAAGGCGCTGGCTTCCTTCGCGTTGAACGACTACGAGCACGAGTACTCCGGCGGCGTGGGTGACATGTCGGCGCTCTACTTCGACAACGGGGCCTCGATCAGGGGCAAGGACGTGCTGTTCCCGGGCGGCTACCACCAGATCACCGATCTGCTCGCCAAGGACCTGGACGTACGGACCGAGCACGTCGTCCAGCAGATCGACTGGGACGCCGCCGGTGCGACGGTCACCACCGACAGGGGGGTGTTCCACGGCGATCACGTGGTGGTGACGCTGCCGCTGGGTGTGCTGCAGAGCGGCGCGGTCACGTTCGGTCCCGGCCTGCCCGCCGACAAGCGCACCGCGATCGACAAGCTCGGCATGGGTGTGCTCAACAAGTGCTACCTGCGTTTCCCCAAGGTGTTCTGGGCGGACACCGACTGGCTGATGTTCGCACCCAATCTGGACAGGTACGGGCAGTGGGAGCAGTGGATCAACCTCAGCCGTGCCGTTGGGCAGCCGGTGTTGCTCGGCTTCAACGCCGCGGACTTCGGCCGGACGGTCGAGGGCTGGAGCGACGCGCAGATCGTCGGCGGCGCGATGGAGACGCTGAAGACGATGTACGGCGGTGACATCCCCCAGCCGACCGACTTCCAGATCACCCGATGGGCTTCCGACCCGTACGCACGCGGCTCGTACTCCTACTACCGGACCGGCTCCACCCCGGGCATGCGCGACGCGCTCGCGGCCCGGATCGGTGATCGGGTGCACTTCGCCGGTGAGGCCACGCACCGCGAGTCGTCCGCGACCGTCCACGGGGCCTACCTCTCGGGCATCCGCGCGGCCAAGGAGATCGCTGGCTGAGGCGACCGCGCGGGCACCGATGCCCCAGGGCTCCCCCTCCGACGAGGGGGCGGGCGTCCTGCCGTCGGTGCCCGCAGCGGCATGTCCCCGAACCCCGGCGCCGGCCGGCGGCCGTCGGCCGCAGGTCGCCGACGATGCCGCCGTTCGGCCGGAGGGAAGCGTGCGCCCGGCAGGGGACGGCCGAGGTGGACAAGTCCAGTGCGGAGGGTGACCGGGCAGCCGGTTATGATCCGGTGCGATCCGGACGCCGGCACTCGCCCAGGGCGCGTCTCAGCTGCCCGCTTTCCTCCGCGTCCCCATCTCCACCGCACGACCCGCTGGGAGCCAGCATGACCACAGAGCGTTTCGGCGCGCCCACGTCCTCGGCCTTCCAGGCGCTGAGCCCGGGCGACCCCGGCGAGATCGGCGGCTACCGGCTGTGCGCGCGGCTCGGTGCGGGCGGCATGGGGCGGGTCTACCTGGCCTACACCCCCGGCGGGCGTCCGGTCGCGCTCAAGGTGGTCCGGCCCGAACTCGCCGAGGACCCCGAGTTCCGCCACCGCTTCGCGCAGGAAGTGGCCAGTGCGCGGCGCATCCACAGTCTGTACACCGCCCAGGTCGTGGACGCGGGCACCGACGACGTCTGTCCCTGGCTGGCCACCACCTATGTGCCCGGCCCCTCCCTCCAGCAGGTCGTCCGCCGACACGGACCGCTGCCGGAGCGCACCGTTCTGCTCCTGCTCGCCGGCATCGCCGAGGCGCTGCAGGCCATCCACGCCGCGGGCGTCGTCCACCGCGACCTCAAGCCCGGCAACGTCCTCGTCGCCCCCGATGGGCCGCGCGTGATCGACTTCGGCATCGCCCGCGCCGCCGACGCGAGCCCGCTCACCGGAACCGGCCTGCGGATCGGTTCACCCGGCTTCATGGCTCCCGAGCAGGCCCTCGGACAGCCCGCGAGCCCGGCCACCGACGTCTTCGCGCTCGGCGCCCTGATCGCCTTCATCGGCTCCGGCAAGCCTCCCTTCGGCGACGGTCCCGAGCCCATGGCCCTGTACCGGGCGGTGCACGAGGAACCCGACCTCTCGCACCTGACGCACGGACTGCACGACCTGGTCCGGTTCTGCCTGGCCAAGGACCCCGGTGACCGCCCGGGAACCGCCTGGCTGATCGAGGCCGCACGGAACCACCCCGCCACCGGCGGAGAGCTCCGCTTCTCCGACGGCTGGCTGCCTCCGCACGTCAGCGGTGACCTCCGGAGCCACACCGATCTGCCGGCCACGCCCGCCGCCGCCCAGCCGGCGGTGTCGGCCGAAGCCCCGACCGCACGCGTCCCTCACGCCGCGGCACCCACCCGGCTGGAGCCGGCGCCCACCAGCGTGGACTCCGTCGCGACCGGCCGCCGCGCGGTCGCTCCCGCCGGACGAGGACGCAGCGGCGGTCGCACCGCGCTGGCGACCACCGCCGCGCTCCTCGTCGGTGCCGCCGCAGCGTTCCTCCTGCTCGACTACACGGAATACCTCGACGAGTCCGCAGACCAGCCCCAGCCCGCCGCGGCGACGAGCGCTCCGCCCCCACCCGCCGTCTCCAGCCCCGCCGCGCCGTCCGCATCGGGACTGTCGGCCGGGGTTCCGGGCTACACCGCCGCCTACGCGAACCTCGAACTCACCTCGCCCGACCGCGACTACGAATTCGATCTCAAGAGCGGCAAGGTCACCCAGGACGCCACCGCCTGGTACCTCGCCCGTCAGGCCGGAGCGTTCTACATCCCGGAGGACAGCGACGCCTACGTTCCGCCCGCCGGGCCTCTCACCCTGCCCGACTGCCTCAAGGGCATCGAGACCCAGCCCACCGCGAGCCTGCCGTACACCACGCTCCGCGCCGACAGGAGCTTCTGCGTCCGGGCACCCGGAGGCCAGGACATCGCCATCGTCCGAACCCTCAACACCGCCTCGAACGACGGGCCGGTGAAGGTCTCCGTCACCTACTACCGGCGCTCCGCCTGAACGGGTCGAGCGGGCGCGCGGCCGGGGTGGGACGTGCGATGTGACGGGTCTCGTCACTGCGGGAGCAGGCTCTGGCCGGCGATCTCCCCGCCGGAGGTCCAGTCGGTCTGCCGGACGACCTGCCCGGTCCGCACCGAAAGCCCTCCGGCCAGGTGGTCGGTGCCCGTGAGGTGCCGCCCGTGCGGGCCGGGCGCCGTGCGGGCCGGCTCGGCGGGGGAGTGCAGCGGCGACGGCCGGGAGCGCAGCTCGTCGCGGGGCTGCTTCCCATCTGTCGAATGCGCAGGTCAGCGCACGCGACCGCGCGGCTTCAGGGGGATCCCGGGGAGCTCGGAAGCGGGCCGACTGGAGCGAGCCCGGGCCGGACGCGGTGGCTGGTGCGTGGTCGAGGTCACGAGGGTCCCTCCAGCAGCAGTGGGGGCGCTGGGTGGGTCTGCCCAGCCCGGCCCGCCGGTGGGGCGGCGGGCCGGGCGGTCGGTGCGGGATCAGGGCAGCGGGGCGCCGCGCGCGCTGATCCACAGCTCGTACCACTCCTCATGGGTGAGCTCGGGTTCGCGCAGCACGGCGTCACGGCAGGCCGTGATGCGTTCGGGCCGGGTGGACCCGATGACCGGTGCGATGCCGGCCGGGTGGCGCTGGAGCCACCAGAGGAGGATCGTCTCCGGGGTCGTGCCCTTGCTCGCGGCGAGGGAGTGGATGAGTTCGCCGGTCGGCGTCGGCCTGCCGCTGGTGAAACGGCCCCGGGCCAGGGCGCCCCAGGCCTGGAGTCCGATCCCGTTGGCGGAGCAGTACTCGACCGTTCCGTGCGGGAAGCCGGTCTCGGCGGAGGCCGCGGTGTTGACCAGTACGCCGTCCTCGACCCAGTCGCGGTGGCCCAGGCTCATCTCCAACTGGTTGACGACCAGGGGGACGTCGAGCTGCGCCTGGAACCGGGCGATCTGCGCGGCGCTCATGTTGGACACGCCGAACCGCCGCACCATGCCCTGCCGGTGCAGGGAGCCGAGGGCTTCGGCGATCTCCTCGGGACGGGCCAGCGGATCGGGCCGGTGGAGCAGCAGCACGTCGAGCGTGTCGGTGCGCAGCCGGGCGAGGCTCGCCTCCACCCGTCACGAACACGCTGGGCTGGTCGACGAGGTTCGATCCGACTCCGGGCAGGTCGATCTCGGGCCGGACGCCCACCTCCAGCAGGTGGGCCGCGGGGCCGATCCCGCTGCGCATCAGGACGGCGGGCGAGCCGAAGCTGCCGCAGGCCAGGAGGTAGCTGTCGGCGCGCAGCGTCTCGCGCCGGCCGTCCACCTCGATCGACACGCCCCGGACGCGGCCGTCGCGCACGTCCAGCCGGTCCACCGCGGCGTCTCCGACGATGGTGAGGTTGGGCCGGGAGCGCGCCGCGTCCAGATAGGCGAAGGCCGCGTTGTGGCGGACGCCGTCGAAGGCGTTGAGCAGCGGGGTGCCGTATCCGGGCCCGCCGGGGGTGCCCATGTCCACCTCTCGGAAGCCGATCTCGGCGGCGGCCGCCAGGGCGGACCGGCTCCACCGCGAGAACTCGTGCTCCGGCACGCGGCGAAGGCCCATCCGTTCCACCGCCGCGAGGCGGTACGGCTCCATCGCCCAGGCCGTCCAGCGCGGGCCCGCGAGCCGGGCCCACTCGGCGTGGTCGGCCTCGGAGCCCCAGGTGTTCCAGCAGCCGTTGATGCAGGACGAACCGCCGAGCAGGCGGGCACGGATGCGGTGGGCCGGGGCGTGGCGCTCCCACACCTCCTCGCGCGGCAACGCACGGGCGTTCAGCACCCTGGCCGGCCATCCCGACCGCTCCGGGCCGAAGTCCGGTCCGGCCTCCACCACGCACACGCCGCGGTCCGGGTCCTCGCTCAACCGGGCCGCCAGCACACACCCGGCCACACCGCCGCCGAGGACGAGCACGTCGTAGCCGGCGGACGGGCCCGTCACGCGTTTCCCTCCGCCGTCAGCGCGTCCAGTTCGGCGACGCGGGCGAGGAGTTCGTCCCGGGTGATGGAGTCGGTGCCGGTCGCCGGGACGGTGCAGGCGAACGCTCCGGCGATCGCGCCGTAACGGGCGCACCGCGCGACCGGTTCGCCGGCCAGCCAGCCGAACAGGAAGCCCGACGCGAAGGCGTCACCGGCGCCGTTGGAGTCGACCACCGGGGCGGGCGGCGGGATGACGGGGACGTGGGTGATCTCCCCGTCGGACAGCAGGTACGCGCCTTCGGCGCCGGCCGTGGCGACGACCACCCGGGCGCGGCCCCGTTCGACGATCCGCCGCATGGTCCGTTCCGGCTCCGGGAGGGCGGTGGTGGAGAGGAAGACGACGTCGGCCCCGTACGCGAACGGCTCGTGGTAGGCGTTGGTGCCGTCCCAGTTGTGCAGGTCGGTGGAGACGGTCACACCGGCCTCGCGCAGCTGCGGCAGCGCGAACGCGCAGGGGTAGGTGATCGACACGTGGGCGTGGCGGCTCACCGACGCCAGCGCCCGGACGGTCTCCTCGGGCAGCCGGTCCGCCTCGTCCGAGCGGGTGTCGTCGTAGAGCGACAGGCGTCGTCCGTCGGGGCCGACCAGGTTGACGGCGCGCTTGGTGCCGCCGGGCAGCGGGACCTCGGTCAGTGGGACGCCCCGGTCGCGGTGCAGGGCCCGGACCAGGTCGCCGGGGTGGTCCGCGCCGATCATGTCCAGGTGGTGGGTGCGCAGGCCCAGCGCGCTCAGGCCGAGCGCGACGAAGTCGCCGGTCTGACCCGCCCGCATCTCGACCCTCGGCACCATGTAGCTGTCGGCGAAGGGCAGCGGAAGCTCGGGCACGTACACGATCGTGTCGACCCCGGCGCCTCCCAGGACGAGGACGTCTGTCTCAGTGTTCATCGATGTTCCTCTCGGGCCCGGGACCTGGCGGCGGCGACCGCGGCCCCGGCCGGCTCGGCCCACATGTGTGACTTACCGTCAACCGACGGTGATGGAAGGGGAGTCAAGCAGGCTCGGCGAGTCATGGCAAGATATTTCAGAAGCTTTCAGAAAACCTTTGCAGATCCCTGCGGCGCGCTGCCGTCCTGCGGTACCGCGTCGGGGGCCCACCGGTCGGAAAGGTCCCGGTAGAGCTCGGCGACGACACGGGGCCCGGCCGTACCGCCAGCTCCTCCAGGGTCAGCGGACGGCCCTCCGGATCGGCGATCGGCAGCCGCCAGTTGGGGTACTCGTCGACCGTGCCGGGCAGGTTCTGCGGACGGCGGTCCCCGACGGTGTCGGGCAGCCAGACGCCGAGCAGCTTCGCCGGGGTGAGCGCCAGGAACCGGTGCAGACCGAGCGCCGCCCGGTCCGGCACGCCCCCGGTCCGTGCTCCGAGGGCGCCGACCCGCTCCAACTCCTCCAGCCAGCCGTCCCGTTCGGCCTCCGCCGCCGCCGCGACCCGCTCCACCGGTTCGGCGAGCAGGCCGAGCTTCTCGTGCAGGTCCACGTGCTCGCCTTCGAGCCAGGCCGCGGTGCTGGGCAGGTCGTGCGTGGTCAGGGTGGCGAGGCAGTCACTGCGCCACCCCTCGGGCGGAAGAGGTCCCGAGGAGGCCTTTCAGTGGCGGTCTGGTGGTGTCAGGACGGCCACCGGACCGCCCTGACACCACACCCAACTCCCTCGCGGCGTCAGTTCATCCACTGAAAACAGCGCGACTTCCGCGCTCGGCCAGCCAGGCGTCGACGCCCTGGAGAGCAGCTGGCAACGAGACCACGTCCGCAACTCCGTGAAACGCCAAAGGGTGATCAACTTGAACTGTCCACATAAAGAGCTTCCCTGTCTTCAGCCTCGCCCACCTGCTCGGCTTCGAGCTGATGGCCAGGATCCGCAACTGGAAGGACCTGGTGTTCTTCCGCCCAACCAAGCACGCCTCCTACGTCCACATCGACGCACCGTTCGGCCCGGTCGGGCGCAACGTCATCGACTGGGACCTGATCGAGTCGTACTTCAAGGACCTCATGCGCGTGGCACTGTCGGTGCGCGAGGGCAAGATCTCCTCCGTCCTGCTGCTGCGGCGCCTGCGCTCGGGCTCCCACAAGAACGCCCCACTACGCGGCGTTCCGCGAGGTCGGCCGCGTGATCCGCACCATCCAGCTGCTGCGCTACCTGACCGACCCGCAGATGCGCCGACGGGTGACCGCGGCGACCAACAAGGTCGAGGCGTTCAACGGCTTCTCCGAGTGGGTGCGCTTCGGCAACCGGGGCGTCATCGCCGACAACGACCCCGTCGAGCAGGAGAAGGCGGTCAAATTCAACGCCTTGCTCACCAACTGCCTGATCTTCCACAACACCCTGGACATCGCCCAGGCGGTGCGCGAACCGCAGGCCGAGGGATGGAAGGTTGAGCCGGAGGATCCGGCGGAGGTCTCGCCCCACCTGACCGAGAAGATCATGCGGTTCGGCGAGTACTCCACCCACGAGCTCGACCTGGCCCCGGAGGCGTACGAGCCGCACCTGGACGTCGACTTCACCAAGCTCGGCTCCCAGATCACCCGGAGGCGTCACCGGCTGCCTGAACAGGCACGGATTCCGTGACGTCGATCGTGCTTCCCCCTGCTACTGCAGTCCTCGTGTACTTGAGGAGGCCGACCAAGTTCAGCCAGGAGGACGGGCGTGGGTGACACGGAGGTCGGATGCCGTCAGCTTCGGGGCGAGACGGGCTCGTATGGTGGTGGGGGCGGCCGAAGCCAGTTGCGATGGCTTCGGCCGCCCAGGCCGGTGTTCAATTTGTGTCGCTGCCCCGCCCGGGGTCAGGCGAGCTTGCCGCGCAGCCACCAGGCACTGAAGCCCGCCAGGCCGGCGGTGAGTGCGAGGAAGATCGCCGTTTCGTACCACTGGAAGGCCCAGTAGCGGTCAGCGGGCTGGTAGGTGGCCGTCACATGTAGGTCGGCCTTGGCGAGGCAGGCGTCGTGGGTGGCCGCGTCCGAGACGTTCGCACAGGGCTGGGTCGCCATGGTGAGCGCTTGACCGGACGAGGTCCTGACCGGTTCAGCCCCGGAAAGGACCCAGGCGCCGGGCACGTTCAGGTCCGCCACGAACGGGGCAGCCGGATCCGTTCCATTCGCGAACCCGATGAGTGACGCCGACTTCAGCGCCTCGGAGGTGAGTGCCACGTTCCCGTGGACGGGCGACTCCAGGTGCGGCCGGACCGCCAGCGGCATGAGGACCTGGACGGCGGCGAAGACCGCCAGCACGGCCGCCATCGCGGGCACGCTGCGCCGGATGAGCAGGCCGACACACGTCCCGAGGGCCACTGCGAAAGCGGCGTAGCCGAGCGGGACGACGCCTCGTGCGCTGAAGAGCAGCGGGATGAAGCGGTTGTTGTTGATCCGGTCGAGCGGACTGGCGAACCAGGACACCAGCAGGCTGAGGAGTCCGGTGGTGGTCACGGCGGCCAGGACGATGGACAGGAGCTTGACCGCGAGCCAGCGTGTCCGGGTGATGCTCTGGTTCCAGATCAGCCGGTGCGTGCCCGTCTCCAGCTCGCGGGCGATCAGCGGCGCGCCCCAGAAGGCCCCGATCAGGCCCGGTACCAGGAGCACCAGCCCGCTGCCGAGGTAGTACGGGAAGCTGTACTGGGTGGTCAGCTGGGACACCGGCGAGCAGCCGCCGTTCGGGCAGCCGGCCAGGGCGTTGTTGTAGGCGTTGTGCAGCTGGAAGCCGGAGATCAGCAGGTAGACCCCGACAGCGAACAGGGCGGCCACGGCCACCAGCAACTGCACGCGGAATTGACGCCAGGACAGCCAGATCATCGCTGCGTCTCCAGCACGGGTCGGTGGTCGGCGCCGGCGGCACCGGCCTGGGTCATGTAGGAGAGGACGAGGTCCTCCAGGGCGAGCGGCTCCATCACCCAGGAGGAATCGTCGATGGCCGCGTCGGTGCGCACGACGAATGTGCTCTGCCGGTCGGTGTGGTTGGCCTGGATGACCTGCATGCCCGTGGGCAGCGTGTCGGCCTCGCGGCGAGCCGTGGTGAGCCGGAAATGGGTGGCCAGTAGGTCGTCGATCTCGCCGACGGCCTGGACTCGGGAGGCGGCCAGGACGATCAGGTGGTCGCAGACCCGTTCCAGGTCCGAGACAAGGTGCGAGGAGAGCACAACCGTCGCCTCGGTCTCGGCCACGAACTCCATCAGGCTCTGCAGGAACCCACGGCGGGCCAGGGGGTCGAGCGCCGCGACGGGCTCATCGAGCAGCAACAGGTCGGGGCGCTTGGCCACGGCGAGGGTCAGCGCCAGTTGGGCACGCTGGCCGCCGGACAGCCGGCCGGCCCGCTGCGCGGGGTCGAGGCCCAGCTGCTGTATCCGGCGCTCGGCCAGCCCGGCATCCCAGCGGGGGTTGAGCTTGGCGCCCAGGCGCAGGTGGTCGGCGATCGACAGCGCGGCGTAGGTGGGCGTGTCCTGGGCGACGAAGCCGACCCTGGCCATCTGCGCGGTACTGGACGCGGGACGTTCGCCGAGGACTTCGATGCTGCCGGAGGTCGGGGTGAGCATGCCGCAGGCCAGTTGCAGCAGGGTCGACTTGCCCGCGCCGTTCGGGCCGACCAGCCCGACGACCCGCCCGGCCGGCACGCTCAGCGTGCAGTCGGACAGCGCCTGACGTCGGCCGTAGCGTTTGCCAAGCCCTCTTGCTTCGATGATCGCGGTCATTTCTCCTCTTCGGTGGAGCTGTGAAAGGTGTTGAGGAACAGGGCCTCGATGCTCTCCTCGTCCAGTCCGGCGTCACGGGCCTTGGCGAGCCAGCGCTGCAACTCCTGGCGCAACGGCTCGTGCTCGGATCGCGGCGTGTCGCCACCTCGTGCGCACGGTCGGACGGGGTTTACGGAAGATCCAGTACCGACCTCAACTCCCGGCATCCGGGGGCCGCCCGCTCGGACCGGCCTCCCCCCGGGGGGGGGGGCGAGGGTGTCGGGGCGGCGGGCGGCGGGTGTTCCAGGCAGGTGAGGGCCACGGACGCATGCGGCGTGTGGGGTGCTCGCGGGCGTCTGGTTCGCATATAGGTATGACATGGACACTTCCCCCTTGCGGCGCTGCCCCGCTCTCCTCGGCCTGGCCGGAGCCCTGTTGCTCTCCGCACCGGCCGCGATGGCAGCCGCTCCGTCATCCCACGCCAGGGACGCCTCACCCGTCTCGGGCGCCGCCGGCGGTACCGTCCACCAGGTGGACCGGTTCAAGCGCCAGCTGACGAAGGCCGGCTACGTCTCGCAGGAAGGCAGTGAGGCTGTCTTCGACCTGAACAAGAGGTACTGCGAGGGCGCCGTCTTCAGCGGCTTGTGGCCCAACCCGCAGTCGCCCTACATCGTCACCAACATGCCCGAGGTGCCGGGCCAGGCGCCCAACACCAATCCGCCCGTGACGTGGCGCCTGCGGCAGGACGAGGCCGTCGTCCTGATCGGTACGACGCCACCGCCTGAGGAGTACTTCTCCTTCGACCTCACCAACGTGAAGGGCTCCCTGCACACCGGTCCGGTCGTGTGGACCTCCGTCGGCGACCCGATCAACAACAAGACCGTGAAGACGACCGGTGGGTCCCCCTACAACCGGCCATTCGCCGTGGTGATCACCGGCAACGGCCGCACCCGGGACGAAGTGAACCACATGCTGGAAGCCTCCGGCCTCGGCGGCGAGATCAACGACATGACCATCCCCCCGGCCATGTACAAGCTCGGCCTCGACGCGGACGCCGACCAGTTCCTCGTCGGGACGCGCACCATCGTGCCCGAGCACGGTTACGAGAAGGCGCTCGACGACTACCGTGCCAACCCCCCGATCCAGGTCCTGCGGGTGAGACCGCAGAGCACCTCGGGCGACGAGACGAAGCCGGTGTACGGACCCGACCCGCTGCCCGTCCCGGACCTGCGCGTCTCCGGGACCGGCGCCACCGAACTCGACCTCAACCCGGCCCTGCAGACCCTGCGCCAGCGGATCATCGACGCCCACCCGGGCTTCGACGTGCACGACGAGGTCGTCGAGCGCGGCTTCGAGGAGTCGAACCCCGGACTGCAGGACAACCTGCTCACCGATCCCCCGACCACGGGGGTGGACGGTCTCTCCAATGACGCCGACGACCCCCTGACCCGCAACTTCTCGCTGCCGGACGGCTCCTTCGCGGTCGCCTACGGCGCGAACCACGTGGTCACCGGACAGGCGAGCTACTCCAGCGTCACGTTCAACGCCGACGCCCACGCGGCCGTCGCCCTGGCCGCCCAGAACAACATCGACCTCCAGGGCACAGCGAACGACTACATCCCCGACCAGGCGGACGCCGCCAAGCTCTACGCCTGGTCCTTCACCCGCGCCGGGGACAGCGGCCCCTCCGGACCGCACGTCACCACCCTCCCGCCCGTCAGCACCGACTTCTGCGCGCAGTACGGGGCCGAGCGGCCCGTCGACCTGAGCACGATCCGCGTCGTGGCCCGTGCCTACATGCAGCCCGACACCCTCACCCGCCCGGCACTGTCCTCACTGCTCCTGGACCGCGTGCTCGTTTTCACCCCCAAGTGCAAGGACTGACGGAACGTCGTTCCGACGACCGGATGTGAGCCGCCCGGGCCGGCCGGCCCGGGCGGCCGTACCTGCCCTCGCCGCGCCGCCGACCCTCGTCGTTCGTGACGGCGGGGCAGGCGGATGATGCGACTGCAGCGGCTCGGCGGGGCGGCTCGTGCACGCCGAGGTCGGCAACGTGCGGCGGCGACCACAACCAGATCCCCAGCCGACCCGAGCGTCGGCGCGACCAACCGGGACCGCTCAAGGACGCGGCGGGAGTGCGCCCAGCGCAGGGGGATCTCCGCGAGCAACGATTCCGCTATCCGCTACGCAAGGCTCAGCGGCATCGCCCCAGGCCATGCCCTCCCTTGCGCATGTTGGAGAGCGGGCACACCGATGGGCACTCCTCCTCCCGTGCCCATGATGGAGTCGTGCCACAGGACCGGTGCGGCGACGGAGTCCCAGCCGGGCCTGCACTCCTGGCGGCCGACACCGAAGCCGAGCCGGCGGATCTCGTCGAGAGTCGCAGCGAGTGCGTTGTTGTCGCGGATGACACCCGGGCCGGCGGTGGGCGGAACGTCTTCGGCGAGGACGAGGTCCTGGAGGGTCCGGGACGGGTAGGCGAGGATGACGCGCCCGGAGGCCCCGGTGCGCAGAGAACGTGAGACGGAGACGACGTCTTCGGCGGACATGCCGACCTCGGCCGGGTCCAGGTCGCCGATGACATGGTCGGAACAGAGCCGCTTCGCGCCGCCGAAGGGAGCGAGGACGTAGAGCAGGGCGAGGCCGCCGGTTGCCAAGTGGAGGCGCTCCACGCCCAACTCGCGGCCGCAGCGGAGTTCTACGACCTGGCGGGCACCGGCCGGCTGATCGCCCGCGACGCCCGGAACTTCGGGCCGGACGGGCGGCGCCACCAGTACCGGATCGTCGTGCTCGGCGGACAGGTCCTGCGGGCGGTCGAGCACGTCCAGCCGGACCCGGACGCGCCGTGCAACGAGTGCCAGGGCGCCGTCTCGACCCGCCTGGATCCGAACGACCTGCCCACCGGCCTGGCCGAACTCGCGGTGTCGGCGGCCAAGTCGCTCGGCCTGCCGTTCGCCGGCGTGGACCTCGCCGCCGAGAGCGGCGGCGTGGTCTTCGAGGTCAACGTCCACCCCGCGTTCGGCGCGGACCGCGGCCTGGAGACCGTCGCCATCCCCTACGTCGCCGCCCACCTGCCGCCCAGTGCCACCGGGCTGAACTGACCGGTTGCCGACGCCCGGACGGTGACCGGGCGGCCCGACCCGCCGGCGGGCCCCCCTCGGTCGTCAGCGTGCCCTCCTGGCCCCCGGCGCACAGCGCGTGCGCGACCTCGGCCCGTACCTCCGCCGCTCCGGGGCCTCGGGAGAACCCGCAGAATTTCGCGGCGCGATCAGACGAAAGTGTTCCATCGAGCGCTGAAGGGCCGCAGAGTCGGCGTGGCCATGTGGATGGCCACTGGTCAGCGGGCCGGCGGCACGCCTCGCTGCAGACGGAGTCGTCACACCCGCCCACCTCCCCGAGGACACTGCTCGCGCTCGCCGGGCAGGTGGAGATCGGCCACTTCCTGGAGGCCTCCAGCCGCGAACTGCCGCCCCCGTACGACCTCTCGCTCGGGGAGGGCTCCATCGCCGCCCCCGCCGACCTGGAACGCATCAGCCAGGTGCGCGAGCAGTCCCGGTACCTGGTGACCTGTACCTGGTGCCCCAGTACGTGACCAGCGGGCGAAGCTTCGCCCGCTGGTCACGTACTGGGAACGGTCGCGGACGGCAGACCGCAGGGCGCGCGGTTGTTTCGTGGTCAGGTGTCCAGGGCGGTGTCGAGCAGCGCGCCGAGTTGGTCGAGCTGTTCCGGGGTGAGAGCACGGAAGGAGTCCGCAGTGATGGCGTCGGCCGCGGCCTGACCCTCGACCCGCAGTCTGGCGCCCTCGTCCGTGAGCCGGTGGCGCACCGCGCGCCCGGGCCCCGGCATCCGTTCGATCAGGCCGCGCTCGGCCATCCGTACGGCCAGCGATCCGAAGGACTGGTCGGTCTGGAAGGTCAGCACCGCCAGCTCGTGCAGCGAGGCGTCGGGCTTGCGGTCCAGGTGGCGCAGGGTGTCCCACTGGGCCACCGAGAGGCCGAGCGGTGCCAGCGCCTTGCTCAGGGCACGGTGGTGCCGGTGCTGGAGACGCTTGACGGCGAGGCCGACCTCTGACGGTTCACGCATGGTGGAAGTCTACCGCATATCTAAGGTTGCTTATATGCGCACCCTGATCTAAGGTTCATTGCATAAGGAACCTTAGATAGACCCTCCAGGGAGATGAAAGATGCCGAGCACCCCTGTTCCCGCCGGGACCCTCCGGCCCACCCGCACGGTGACGACTCCGGTCGGCCCGGTCGAACTGACCGTCCAGGACCGCGACCGCACCCGCCCGTTCCTGCTGCTGCACGGAGGCGGCGGCGTCCGAACCATGGCCGGGTTCGCCGATCTCCTCGCCGAGCGTGCCCGCGCCCGGGTGCTGTTGCCGACTCACCCCGGATTCGCCGGCACCCACAAGCCCGACGGTCTCGTCGGCGTCATCGGGCTGGCCCGCGCGTACGTCGCACTGCTGGAAGAGCTCGACCTCACCGATGTCACCGTCGTCGGCAACTCCTTCGGCGGCTGGCTCGCCGCCGAGATCGCCCTGCTGGACAGCCCGCGCGTCAGCGGCGCCGTCATCATCGACGGAGTCGGCATCGAGGTGGCCGGCCACCCCATGACCAGCCTCGCCGGGATGACACCGCAGCAGATCAGCGGCTACTCCTTCCACGACCCGAGCAAGGCACCCGTCCCGCCCGCCGGGCAGACCGGGCCGAGCCCCGACCTCCAGGCCCTCATCCGGTACACCGGCCCCACGATGTCGGACCCGACCCTCATCGACCGCCTGGCCGGCGTCCGCCTGCCCGTCCACGTCATCTGGGGCGAGAGCGACGGCGTCGTCACCCCGGAGTACGGTCGCGCCTACGCCGCCGCCGTCCCCGGTGCCGCGTTCACCCTGCTGCCCCGAACCGGCCACCTCCCCCAGCTGGAGACCCCCGAGGAACTCCTCGGCGCCATCCTCGACCTCGGTGCCTGACCGGCTCCCCGGCCACCGGCCCCACCCGAAACAGAAGGCGACACCATGAAGACCCCTTGCCGCGACCCGGGTCCCTCCTGCGCACCCCGCAGTCGCAGGTCCTCACGGCAGGAAGGCGCTTCCCCGTCACCGCCCGTCCGGTGGAGAGGGGAGGGCGCGACGAGATCTGGGCCAAGATCCTCGACCTCACCACCGGATACCAGGCCTACAGCGACCGGAGCGGTCCGCGGCTGCCTATCTTCGACCTCGAACCCGCCCGACCGGAAGCAACTCCGCACCACCGTTGGTGAGCGGTCAGTGTGGGGCTGTGTCAGAACAGCGCGCCCTGGTGCAGAGCGGTGACGGCGCTGGTTCCGGTGATCGAGGCGGACGGCTTGGTGGCCGTCTTCTCCGGCCTGCGCCGCTCTGGTGGTGACCGTCCTTCGACAGCAGGCGAGGGGGCCGTGTCAGGCGTCCGCCGGTTCTCGCGGCGGCACTCGACGATGACCTCCCGGGCTTCGTGAGCGCCCAGTCGGTTCTGGCGGTCTGTCACCAAACGCAGCATTGGGTCAGCAATGGTCCTGTCAGGCGCTGTCGCGGATGGTCGAACGGTGTCACGCGTCGAGTGCGGAGGCGAGTGCCGACGGGGATGCCCAGGGGTGAGTGCAGGGAGGCTCCGGCTCGGGGTGCGGTGGACCCGGCCTCCGCACCCCCGATTGCGAAACCCGCAGGTCAGCGGGTGCGTCCGCGCGGCTTGAGGGGGATTCCCGGGAGTTCCGGGGCGGGGAGGCGGGCGCCCGGGTAGCCCTCGACAGCGCCGAAGCGGTCGGAGTTCTCGGAGCTCATCCACTCCTCGCGGGCTCGGGTAATGTCGTCGTTCGACCGCCCGATGAAGTTCCACCACATGACGATCTCCTCCTCGAAGGGCGTGCCGCCGAGCAGGACGGCCCGGGCGTCGGTGTCGCCGGTGTTGGAGAGGGTGACCGTGGTGGTGCCGGGGGCCAGGTAGCCGAGGTCGGCGGGGTGTAGCGGGGTGCCGGCGAAGCGGACCTCGCCGCGGTCGACCAGGAGGCCGTGTTCGAAGGCGGGGTCGACGGCGAGGGTGACGGCGGCGTGCGGGCGCAGGGTGAGTTCGGCGCCGAGCAGCGGGGTGAAGGTGGGGACGGGGGAGGTGTCGCCGGCCAGGGAGCCGAGGAAGACCCGGGCCTCGCCGCCGCCGTCCAGGGCGACCGGGGCCGGGGCGTGGTGGTGGAAGTCGCGGCCGGTGTGCCGGTGTTCCTCGGGCAGGACGACCCAGAGCTGGACGCCGTGCAGGGTGGTGGTGGCCGGGGTGGAGACCTCGGAGTGGGCGATGCCGTGGCCGGAGGTCATCAGGTTGACCTCGCCCGGTCGGACGTACGCGTGGATGCCGAGGCTGTCCCGGTGCTCGATCTCGCCGGTGAACAGCCAGCTGACGGTCTGCAGCCCGGTGTGCGGGTGCGGGGCGACGTCCATGCCGCCGGTGTCGGCGACGTCGTCGGGGCCGTAGTGGTCCACGAAGCACCAGGCGCCGATCAGGGTGCGGGAGCGCTGCGGCAGCGTCCGGCGCACGGTCATCGCGCGCGGGCCGCCGAGCGGGACGTCCCGCGGGGACAGGACCTCCGCGCGCGGGTCGGCGGCGGGCGGCGCGACGGTGCCGGTCTCGGCGGTGACGGGGTCGGTCTCGGTGGTGCTCACGGTGGGTCCCTCCCGGGTGCGTGCGGACTGCTCTGCGGCCATGATAGTTCTATATTCAACTATCATGGCGTGGCAGAGTGGCGGACGACAGTGATCAAGCCTAAGGAGTCCAGGTGAGTGACGTGACGGTGGTCCCGGCGGACCGGCGGGTGTTCATCGACAAGCAGAGCCCCCAGGCGTACAAGGCGCTGGTCGCGGCCGCCGAGGCGATGCGTGAGGTGGCGGCGGAGGCCGGGCTGGACCGTCGGCTCGTCGAGCTCGTCAACCTCCGGGTGTCGCAGATCAACGGCTGCGCCTACTGCCTGAACGTGCACACCAGGGCCGCGCTGCGCGAGGGCGAGACGACCCAGCGGCTGGGCGTGCTCCCGGCCTGGCGCGACACCGAGGTGTTCGACCGGCGGGAGCGGGCCGCGCTCGCGCTGGCCGAGGCGACCACCCACCCGGCGGACGCGGCCCTGCAGGAGGCCGCGTACGGCGCCGCGCGCGAGGTGCTGAGCGAGGCGGAGATCTCCGCGGTGGTGTGGGTGGCGATCACCATCAACTCCTTCAACCGGGTCTCGATCATGAGCAAGCACCCGGTCCGCCCCGCGCCGGCGCCGGCGCGGTAGCCGCCCGGGCTGGCGGGCCTCCACCTTCCGGCGTAGGCGCTCCTGAGGCGGGTGTACGGCCGGTTCCTCCCGGCGATGGATGACCGACCGTCAGGGCGGCGGCGAGGCTGGGCGTCGAGGGCGAGGGAGTGCTCGCCGCAGGTGAGGGTGGGGACGCATGGTGCAGGGACCGGGACGTACGGCGCGGGGCGCGCGGCGTGGGGCACGGGGTACGGGGCGCGTGGCGCGGGACGGGGGACGTGCGGCGTGGGGTGGTGGGCGGGTGGCGCGGCGAGCGGCTGCCGCGCTGGCGGCGGGGCTCTGCCTGGCGCTGGCCGCGCCGGTCGCCTCGGCGGGTGCCGCCGAGCGGGACGGCGGGCAGGGGGTCGACGGGCAGCCGGACGGCGGGCAGGGGGTCGGCGGGCAGCGGGAGGCCGCCGACCGTCGGGCGGCGGCGCTGCGGGCTGTGACCGGAGCGGGCGCGGTCTCGGCGATCGCCGAGATCAGGGACCGGAACGGGGTCTGGCGCGGCGGAACGGGCGTCTCCGACCTGGCCACCGGTGCGCCGGTGCGGACCGACGGGCGGTTCCGGGCCGGCAGCATCACCAAGGTGTTCACCGCCACCACCGTGCTCCAGCTGGTGGGCGAGGGCCGGATCGGCCTGGACGACCCGGTGGAGCGCTACCTGCCGGGCCTGGTCCCGAACGGCGCGAACATCACCGTGCGCCGGCTGCTCAACCACAGCTCCGGCCTCTGGGACGCGACCAACGAGAAGGGCGGGATCTTCCCCGACCGGACCGACCCGGCGGCCGTCCGGAACTGGCTGGACCAGGGCGGTCTGACCAGGACGATCACCCCGGCGCAGGTGGTCGCGGCCTCGGTCGCGCACGCGCCCGACTTCCCGCCGGGCACCCGGTACAAGTACTCCAACGTCAACTACGTCCTGCTCGGCATGGTCATCGAGCGGGTCACCGGGCACGGCTACGCGCAGGAGGTCACCGCGCGCATCCTGCGCCCGCTCGGACTGAACGGGACGTACTTCCCGGGCACGGCGACCGACATCCGGGGCCCGCACGCGCACGGCTACCTGACGCTCACCGAGGGCCCCGGACCGGAGGACCACAGCGACCGGGACGTCACCGTGCTGAGCGTCTCCTGGGCGAGCGCGGCGGGCGCGCTGATCTCCACCCTGGACGACCTGAACCGCTTCGAGCAGGCCCTGACCGGCGGCCGGCTGCTTCCGCCGCAGCTGATGAAGGAGATGACCACGACCATCCCGGTCGGGGACGGCGGCGACCAGCCCACGGGCCTCGGCTACGGACTGGGGCTGGCCCGGTGGCAGCTGTCCTGCGGAGTGATCTGGGGGCACGACGGCGGGCTGCCCGGCTACAGCTCGCAGCTGTGGAACTCGGGGACCCGGCAGGTCGCGATGTCCGTCACCACGCGCGGTGACGACACGCGGATCGAGGCGCAGCTGGTGGCGGAGGCAGGCTTCCTGGAGCAGGCCTTCTGCGGCACCCGGTGACGTCGCCCGGGCGCGCCGCCGGAATCGGCTCCGGGTCCGGCTCCGACTCCGGCTGTTGCTCCGGGTCCGGCTCCGGTTGCGGCTGTTGCTCCGGTTTCGGCGGGGTACCTCACTGACCCCGTCGGGGTGGCCGCGGGTCGGGCGGGGCCGGCCACGGCCGTGGTCCGACGTCGGTGTGCGGTCCCGGCCCGCTCGTAGACTGGGCGGGGCCGCCACCGAGGTCCGCCCGCACGACACTTCGCCCGCACGACACTTCGCCCGCCCCCGGAGGAACAGGCATGACGGACGTGACACTGAACCTCTGGCGCCGGCCGCTCGGCGTGGTGCCGGTCGAGGTGTGGGAGCGCACCGATCTGACGGTGCTCATCCTCGCCGACACCGGCATCTCCGAACTCCCTCCGGAGATCGGGCGGTTGACCGGACTGCGGACCCTCGACCTCGGACACAACGCGCTCGCCGGGGTGCCCGCCGAACTGGGCGGCCTGACCGGGCTGAGCGACTTCCTCTACCTGCACGACAACGCGCTGACCAGTCTGCCCGACACCCTCGGGCGGCTCACCGCGCTGCGCTACCTCAACGTCGGCGAGAACCGGCTCACCGAACTCCCCGCTGCCATTGGCGAGATGGCCGCCCTGGTCGAGCTCCGCGCGCAGCACAACCGGCTCGACGCGCTGCCCGAGGAGATCGGAAAGCTCGGAGCAATGCGCGAACTCTGGCTGCGCGGAAACGAGTTGACCGGACTTCCGGACTCCGTGGCCGGGCTCACCGAGCTGCGCGAGCTGGACCTCCGGGAGAACGCCCTCACCGCCGTCCCGGCCGCGCTCGCCGGTCTGCCGCTGCTGCGCCGCCTCGACCTGCGCGGCAACCGGATCACCGAACTGCCGCACTGGCTCGCCGAACCGGGCACGCTTCCGGCCCTGGAGAAGCTGGACCTGCGGTGGAACGACGTACGGCCGTCGGCGCGGGTGCTGGACGTGCTCGGTGCGCGCGGCTGCGTCGTCCTGCACTGAGGTGGGCCCGTCGAAGCCCCGCGAAAAGATCTCGCGCTCGTCGGCCGGCCTGCTACGGTTGACCACATGAAGCGCGCCGCACTCGCCACCACGACGCCGGAGAGAGTCCCGGCGCGCTGACTGCTGACCAAGTCCGAAGCCCCGGGGCGAGTGCCCCGGGGCTTCGTCGTCCCCGGCTCCACTCGCCCGCAGCCCCAGAGTGGAGACCACCGCCGTGAACAGCCACCCGCAGTACGACCACCCGCAGTACGACCATCGCAAGCTGGGCCGCGAACTCGGCCTGTTCGACACCGACCCGCTGATGGGCTCCGGCCTGCCCTATTGGCTGCCCGACGGCGCGGCGGTCCGGCACGCCCTGGAGGAGTTCATCCGTGGCCGCGAGCGCCGGGCCGGCTACCGCCACGTCTACTCCCCGGTGCTCGGCAAGCGCGAGCTGTACGAGCTCTCCGGCCACTGGGCGCACTACCGCGAGGACATGTTCCCGCCGATGGAACTCGGCGCGGAGGAAGTGGTGCTGCGGCCCAGCCTCTGTCCGCACCATGCGCTGATCTTCCGCTCCCGCTCCCGCAGCTACCGGGAACTGCCGCTGCGCATGGCCGAGTTGGGCGGCATGTACCGCTCCGAACCGTCCGGGGTACTGGGCGGGCTGACCAGGGTCCGGGCGATCCAGCTGAACGACGCCCATGTGTTCTGCACCCCGGAGCAGGCCGCCGACGAAGCCGTCGCGGCACTGGAGTTGATCCGCGAAGCACACGCGGCGCTCGGTGTCGTACCGGTCCGCCACCGCCTCTCGCTGCCCGGCGCGGGCGGCAAGTACGTGGCGGATCCGGCGCTCTGGGAGCGCGCCACCGCGCTGCTCACCGACGTGCTGGAGCGTTCCGGGGTGCCGTTCGAGGCGGCGGAGGGCGAGGCCGCGTTCTACGGGCCCAAGATCGACGTGCAGATCGCCGACGGCGCCGGGCGCGAGTTCACCCTCTCCACCGTCCAGATCGACTTCCACCAGCCCGAGCGGTTCGACCTGCGCTACATCGGCCCGGACGGCGCCAGGCACCGCCCGGTGATGGTCCACCGCAGCGTGATCGGCAGCGTCGAACGCGTGGTCGCCCACCTGATCGAGCTGTACGGCGGCGCGTTCCCGGCCTGGCTCGCGCCCGTCCAGGTCGTGCTGCTGCCGGTCTCCGGCGCCGAACTGCCGCAGGCCGACAGGTTCCGGCGGCGCTGCCTCGACCTCGGTCTGCGCGCCGAGCTCGCCGGGCCCGAGCGCGGCACCCTCGGTGCCCGGATCCGGGCGGCCCGGCTGGTGCCGTACCAGGCGGTGATCGGCGCCGAGGAGGCCGTGGACGACCGGGTCGCGCTGCGCCTGCGGGACGGCCGGCGGCTGGAGCCGCTGCCGGCCGAGCAGGCGTGGGCGCGGATCGGCGCGTTGGTGGCCGGGTGCGGCGCCGAGCTGTGGGCGGACGGCGCCGAGGGGTGAGCGGGGCGGCGCTGGGCCGGCGACCTTCGGGTCGGTGGCATGCGTACGACTAGTGCGGCGCCCCGGTGTGTCGGCCCGGGTGGGGGCGGTGGTCGCCCGTCGAATGGGCGCGGCGGCCGAGTCCACGGCCGCCGGTGTCCCCACCCGTACCGGAGGTATCCCATGCGCATCCCCAGGTGCAGCCCGCGCGGACTCGTGGCCCCCGTGCTCGCCGGCGGTCTCGCCCTCGCCGGGGCGGTCGCCGCCGCCCCGGCCGACGCGACCCGGTTCCGCCCGTTGCCCGTACCCGACGTCCAGTACTGCGCCGCCGTGCTCGGGCACGTGCCGGGCGCGGGCGGTGTCCCGCCGGTCCTCGGGCGGGCCTGCTCGCCGGACTCCCGCGCCGGCGCGCTCGCCCTGGCCGACGGCCGGGTGCGCGAGCTGCCGGTCCACCATGGCTGACGACCGCTGACGGTGGCTGACGGCCGTCGACGGACGGCCGGGTCCGTCGGCCGTCGGGGTCCGGGCCGGGCTTCGCGTCCGGCCCGGACCCCCGCGCTCCGGGTCATGCGGGCCGGCGAGCGCCCTTCGTCCCCGTGGTCTAACTGGGGAACGGCCAGGTCGGGCACCACGGCGGAATCCACTGGCCGGGGTAGCTGGGCGGACCCCACGGCGGACACGGCGGGAGCTGGGGGGTGGGCGGGGCGGAGGTCCAGAGGACCCTGCCGTTCTGTTCGACCGCGATGGCTCCCTCGTTGTAGATGGTCAGCTCGGCGCCGGGGTGGCCGGCCGTCGAGCTCCACCAGAGCGGGGTGTTGTCGGCGGCGTAGACGACCAGGTTGCCGTCGTCCTGCATGACCAGGACATTGCCGTTGGGCATGGCGCCCGTGGCCACCCAGATCGGGGTGGTGTCGCGGTAGAGGACCACGTTGCCGTCGCCCTGCACGGCCAGCATGATGCGGTGGTCCGGCGAGTACCAGGCCTGGTTCCTGAAGAGCGCGCTGTTCATCGGGATGTGGGTGGGGGCGGACAGCGCGGCGACCGTGGCGGCCGGGGCGGTCTGGGCAGCCTGTGCTGCGGCGGGGGTGGTCCGGGCCGGGGCGGCCTGGGCGGCGCCGGCGCTCAGGGCGGCGAACCCGATCGTGGCGACGGCCGCCAGGGCTGCGGCTCGTAAGCGGAGACTGGACATGGGTGGGCTTCTGGTCCTCTCGAAGGCAACGGGCCTGTGGCGCACACAGGTTCTGACGATGCGTCAGTAGTCGTCCGGTGGGCGCCGAGTGAAGGCTACGGCGGTCGGGTGAGGGCGTGCGGCAGCTTCGGCGGCAGCTTGGCGGAGGCGCGCAGGGCCGCCGTCGGCGGCACGCCGTCTGGTCGGTGGCGCGCCGTCGCTCAGTAGGACTGCAGCTCGATCAGGTGGCCGTCCGGGTCGCGCAGGTGGGCGCTGCGGAGGTTCGCGCCCCACTCCGGGCGGTCGGTCGCCCCGACGGCCGGGGTGCCGCCGTGGCGCAGGCAGAGGTCGAGGGCGGCGTCCACGTCGTCCACCCGGAGGACCAGCATCGCCGCGTCCTGCGCGGGCGCGGCGGGGTGGGCGGGCCGGTCGGCGGTGCCGAGGGTGGCGGCCATCGCGGCGCGGTCGTAGAGGACCAGGACGGCCTGGTCGGCGACGTCCCAGTTGGCGTACGGGCCCTCGGGCGTGCCCTTGACCAGGGTGGCGCCGGTGAGCGGCGGGAGCGTCGCGCGGTAGAACGCGAAGCAGTCGGCGAAGCGGGTGACGAGCAGACGGGGGTACAGGGCGTCCACGGTCGAACTCCTGGGATCCGGGCTCGGGGCGGCGCGGGAACCGGCGGCCCGAGAATTAGTGGGTCATGACCCACTATAGGAACACGCCCTAGAATTCCGCCATGGCCTCCGAGACTCCGATCGACCCGCCGCCCGAACTCCCGCCGACCCTGCTGGACCTGAGCAGCTATCTGCTCTCCCGGGTCGGCAGGGTGGCGCGCGGTCGGCTCGCCGAGCAGCTGGCCGAACGCGGCCTGCGGCTCTGGGACATGGCGGTGCTCGCCTCCCTCGCCGACGTCGGGCCGCAGGCGCAGCGGGACCTCGTGCGGCGGCTGGGCATCGACCCGAGCGACCTGGCCAAGGTCGCCGACCAGCTCGCGGCCGCCGGGTACGTCGAGCGGGCCCGGGACGGCGCCGACCGGCGGCGGGTCTCGGTCTCGATCACCGGCGCCGGGCGGGCGCTGCTCGCCGAACTCGACGCCCAGGCGCGGGCGGTGCAGGACGAGGTGCTCGCGCCGCTGGACGCGGGGGAGCGGCAGCAGCTGCAGTCGCTGCTGCTGCGGATCCACCGGGGGTTGGGGGAGCGGCGCAGCGGTCCGTGAGAGGTCCGTGAGCGGTGTGAGCGGTGCGGGCGTTCGGACGGCCGGGGCCGGGCGGTGGGGTTCAGCCGACGGGCTGCCCGGGGCGGCGGGCACCGGCGAACTCGCCCGCCCAGCGCGGGACGTCGAGCACGTTCTCGACCCGCGCGACCAGGGTCCCGGTGCGCTCGGCGTGGATCATCGCGCCGTTGCCGACGTGGATCCCGACGTGGTGCAGGGGCGCGTCGGGGCGGGAGAAGAACAGCAGGTCGCCCGGGGCGAGCGCGCTCCGCTCCACCGGGGCGCTGCGGTGGAACTGCGCGACGGTGTAGTGGCCCAGTTCGACGTCGCCGTCGCTGGCCCGGTACCAGCAGTAGAGCGACAGGCCGCTGCAGTCGAAGCCGACCGTCTTCTCGCCCAGGCACACGCCGTTGAGGTAGCCGTTCTCGTCGTCGCAGAAGCCGAGGCTCGCGCCGAGGCGGTCGCCGCCGCCCCAGGCGTACGGCACGCCGATCTGGGCGGTGGCCACGGCGGCGACCCGCAGGCCGAGGCCCAGCGCGTCGGTCGGGGCGTCGGTCGGCGTGCCGGTCGGGGTGTCGGCGCGCGAGCCGGTCGCGGTGGCCGACCCGCGCGGTGCGGCGGGTGTCGCGTGCGCCGCCGGGGCGGACGCCGGGGCGAGCGCCGGGACCAGGCCCGCCCCGAGTGCGAGGCCGAGCAGGCGACGCCGGCCGACGCCGGGGTCCTGGTCGCGGTCGGGCGATCGGCGTTCCATGGGGCGGCTCCCGGGCGGGGGTTGCGGTGCTGGTGCTGGTGCGTGTGCGGACCCCAGCATTTCGTGCCGGCGGGGCCGTCCGCCATCACCCGCGCCGGTGAATCGTGGGCGCACCGGCCCAGTGGTGGTGGGGAGTTCGCCGGTAAATGGTTTGACGGTCGGTCAGGCGAGACCAACGATGGGCTCGAACGTTCGGTCGGCCGGTCGGAGGACCTCATGAGCAGCACCGTCAAGCTGATCCGCAGCACGCGGCTGACGCCGGCCGTCGACTACGCCTACGGCGCGGTGGTCGACGCCCCGGCCCGTTCGCTCTGGCTGGCCGGGGCCTGCCCGCTCGACGAGGAGGGCCGGACGGTCGCCGTCGGCGACTGTGAGGGGCAGACCCACCAGGTGATGCGCAACCTGGTGACGGCGCTGGAGGACGCGGGCGCCGGGCTCACCGACATAGCCCGGACGACCGTGTACGTGGCCTCCGGCGACCAGGCGGACCTGGTGAAGGTGTGGAACGTCTACCGCGCGTACATGGGGGAGCACGACGTGCCCAGCACCCTGCTCGGGGTCTCGGTGCTGGGCTACGACGACCAGCTGGTGGAGGTGGAGGCGGTGGCCGTGCTGCCCTGACCGTCGGCCTGTCGGCCTGTCGGCCTGTCCGTTCGGCCCGGAGGGTCAGCCCGAGACTTCGCGGAAGGAGCCGTGGACCATCGCGGGGCTCCTTCGCCCTGCCGGGGTGGGCCGTTGCCGTCATTGTCCTGCCGGCAGGTCCCGGGTCAGCCGGACCAGGGCCGGGACCGCCGGGCGGTCGGGGCGCCGCGGCGCCAGGCCAGGAACAGGGGCACCGGGGGCGTCGGTCAGCGGGCGGTAGGCGATCATGGGGTGCCGGTGCAGGTGGGGTGTCGCCGATGTCGAGACGCCCACGGCCCGGCCCACCGCGATGGCGGTCAGCCATTCGTCCGTGTTGGTGACCTCGACCGTCGTCCCGGGGCGCGGGGCGGCGGGCCAGAGGTCCAGGGTGGTGGCGCCCGCCACCGTGTTCAGGGCGATCGGCCAGGTCGCGAGGTCCGCCGGGGCGAGGGCGGCCCGGTCGCGGAAGGTCCGGCCCGCCGTCGGCCGCATCCGCGAGGCAACCTGGTGCTGGCCAGTGCCCTCTCGGTGCAGTTCGGCTCCGCCGTCGCCGCCCTGCTCCCCCCCCGGGTCGGGGCGCTGGGCCCGGTGATGCTGCGGGTCACGATCACGGCTGCGCGGGCACAGCCGCACGGACTGGGCCATCGCCGGCGGCTTCGGGTTCGCCCTCGGCGGTATGAACATCCTCTTCTACCAGGCGATCGACCGGATCCCGCTCGGCCCGGCGGTGACGCTGGAAGTCCTCGGGGCTGCCCTACGCGCTGGAACTGCTGGCGCTGCGCCGTCTGCCCGCCGCGACCTTCGCGGTCCTGATGAGGCTGGCGCCGGCGATCGGGGCGCCGGCCGGATTCCTGGTCCTCGGGCAGACGCAGTCGGCGCCGCAGTGCCTGGCGATCGTCTTCGTGGTGAGGGCCAGCGCGGGCGCGGCGCGGACGGGCGGAGCGGGGCGGCGATGACCGCGATGACCTTGCTTCTCAAAGAAACCAATCGTTCGGTTTTCCCGAGTGAAATAACCCCGCGAACGGCTTCGCTGACGAAGGCTGTCGAGAGTTCCCGAGGGTTCGGAGGCGGGCGGGGTGGATGGCGACGGACGCTCGGACGAGGCTCGTTGGGGTGTGGGGGAAGGGAGAGTGGTCAGGGGATCAACGGACAGCGTCTTGTCGGTTGCGGGTGGGGCGTCGCTAAGATACGGGGTGTTTGGTTTGGTTTTGTCTTTCCGAGCTCTCAGGGCGGGGTGGTTGCGGTGGTACGGCAGGAGCGGGCGCTCCGGACGCGTCGGCTGATCCTGGAGGCGGCCGCGTCGGTCTTCGACGAGTTCGGGTACGAGGGCGCGACCATCGGCGAGGTGGTTTCCCGGGCCGGTGTGACGCGCGGTGCGGTGTATTTCCATTTCGCGTCGAAGCGGGATCTCGCGCAGGGCGTGGTCGAGGAGCAGTTCTCCCAGGACGGAGTTCCCGAACGGAGCTGCAAGCTCCAGGAGTTCGTGGACACCGGGATGGTGGTGGCGCATCTGATGCCGCGTGACCCGCTGCTGAGCGCGGGTGCCCGGCTGTCGCTCGGGCAGGACGTGTTCGACGACCTCGGCGGGGGCGCCATCCCCGGCTGGATCGGCCGGATGGAGGAGATGCTGCGCGCGGCCGGCGAGCGCGGCGAGCTGCTGCCGCACGTCGTACCGGCGGAGACCGCGTGGCTGGTCGTCGCGGCGTGGACGGGCGTGCAGATCCAGTCCCAGAAGCTCTCCGGGCGGGCTGACCTGGAAGTTCGGGCGTCCGCGCTGTTCCAGCACCTGATGCCGAGCATCGCGGTGCCGGGTGTACTCGGTTCACTGCAGATGGGGCCGAGCCGGGGCGCCCAGGTGGTTGCCGAGATCGCGGCGGCCCGTGCGGTGGAGGGCGGCGCGGAAGAGGAGGGCGGAGAAGGGGCCGGCGGGAGCGAGGCCGGCGCGGCCGACGGAGTGCCGGTCGAGGCGCAGGCGGGGGCCGGCGTGGGCTGACGGGGGCCCGACTCGTCTGCCGCCCAAGAGAGGTGGGGCGGCGGGGGCACACGGGCGGCGACGGGGCCACGGGAGTCCTGCGCCGCCTTTGGTTTGCCCTGCGGTCGATACTGAGGGTAGTCGATCGGATTCGCGCGGTATGCGGGTCGTCCATCTCGAAAACAAACAGCACGTTCGGTTTTGTATTGACAAACCGCGCGTCCTGTTTTTCACTGGTGACAGTTGCCCCCAGGGGTGTCGACCCGGGTGCCGGCCGTGGTGCAAGAGCCTGCGGCGTTCCGTGTGATTGGGGTGGTCATCGTGGAAATTCGGGTGCTCGGGGCGTTGGACGTCCGGGTGTGTGGGATGTCGGTGGTGCCGTCGGCGCCGAAGCCGCGTCAGGTGCTGGGGCTGCTGGCGCTCCGCGCGGACCAGGTGGTCCCGGCGGGGGTGCTGGCCGACGAGCTGTGGTGCGGCCGTCCGCCGCGCAGTGCGCGCACCACCGTGCAGACGTACGTCCTCCAGCTGCGCGACCTGATCGACCGGGCGCTCGCCGGGGTCGGCGCGGAGGCCGGGGTGTCCTGCGCCAAGGACGTCCTGGTCACCTCGCCGGGTGGCTACATGCTGAACAGCGGCGGCGGGCCGACCGACGTCCGGGAGTTCGAGCGGCTGGCCGGCATGGGCTACCGGGCGATCGACGGCGAGGACCATCCGCTGGCCGCCCGGATGCTCGGCGAGGCGCTCGCGCTGTGGCGCGGTCCGGCCTTCGCGGACGTCCCGGTCGGCGGCCAACTCGCCATCGAGGCGAGACGGTTGGAGGAGACCAGACTCTGTGCGCTGGACCAGCGGATCGACGCCGACCTGCGCCTGGGCCGGCACCGCGTCCTGCTCGCCGAACTGACCGTCCTGGTCGACCGCTACCGCACCCACGAGAGCCTGCACGGCCAGTACATGATCGCCCTGCACCGCTCCGGGCGACGTGGTGAGGCCCTGGAGGCCTACCGGCGCCTGCGCAACACCCTGGTAGGGGAGTTGGGCATGGAACCGTCCGCCGCACTGCGCCGCCTGCAGCGCTCCATCCTGCTCGCCGGGCCGGAGCGTCCGGCCGGTCCGGAGCGTGCGGCGGGGCCGGAGCGCGTGGCAGGACCAGAGCGCGAACCCGCCGTGGTGGCCGTTGTGCCGGAGGGCGCGGTGGCGGCGCGGCTCAGCCGGGTCGGCTGAAGGAAGACCGTCGGAAGGTTCGGCGTCCGTCCGGGAGTTGACGGGGGCCGGCCGGAACATGCTTGTCGTCGTGAGGGGTTGTGGGACGGGTGGTCCAGGAGAGGTCGGAACGGACGCGCGGGCGACTGGTGGAGGCGGGGGCGGGGCTGTTCGACCGCCACGGGTACGCCGGCGCCACCCTCGGCGAGATCGCCGCGGCCGCGGGGGTGACGAAGGGGGCGCTCTACTTCCACTTCGCCTCCAAGGAGGAGCTGGCCAGGGCGGTGTTCGAGCAGGCCGAGCGCTCGCTGAGGTCGGCCTGCGGCGACCCGCGCGGCTCCTCCTCGCCGCTCCAGGGGCTGATCGACGCCGGGTACTGGCTGGTCGACGCCCTGGGGGTGGACCCGGTGGTCCGGGCGGCGTTCCGCCTCGGCCGCGAGGACGGCGGCTGGCAGGCGGACCCGCGGTCGGCGAGGTCCGGCCCGGGCGGGGCCGCGTCGGGAGGATCCGCGTCGGGAGGATCCGCGTCCGGCGGGTCCGCCTCGGGTGGGCTCGCGCGGGGCGGACCCGCACCGGGCGTCTCCGGGACGCCGGACCCCCGGCCGGTCTTCGCGGGCGTGCGCGGCTTCCACGGCGTCTGGGCCGGGGTCGTCCGGGACCTGCTGGCCGGGGCCCGTCGCGCGGGCGAGCTGCGCGACCGTTCGGGCACGCTCGGCCCGGAGACCCTGGTGGTGACCGCCGCCTGCGGCCTGGAGGTGATGTTCGTCGAGGGCTGTCCCGCCGACGAGCGGGCCCGCCGGGTCGGCGCCCTGTGGGACTGGCTGCTGCCCTGCCTGGTGCCCCCGGGTACGGCCGGCGACTACCGCACCAGGCCGCCGGCACCGCAGCGCGTCTGACCGGCGGGCGACCCGTGGCGGTCCGTGGCGGTGGTCCGTGGCGGTGGTCCGTGGCCGTCGGGGAGGTCGGTGGCTCTGCAGGCCCCTGCGAGGGGAGTCCGGGGAGGCGTCGGGCGGAGGCATCGCCGCAGGGCGGTGCGGTAGGCTGGCCGGCGCCGAGTATGACCGCGACTCAGGGAGGTGAGACCCATTACCGGAATGTCCGAGCGGGTGCTCCCGGAGCGCGGCCGTGCGGGCGCCGCACGCGTGTAGCGCGTCCGGCGCACCGGTACGGTGTCGGCCCTGGCGGGAGCCCTGACGGAGTTCGTTCCCCTCCGTTCGCCTCCTCCCGTCCTCCCCAAGGGGTTGTCTTGCCGGTTTTCTCCTCCGCCACTCTCCGTTCCTCGGTGGTCTCCCGACTGCGCGCCGCCGGTTGCGTGTTCGCCGAGGACGAGGCGCGGATCCTGCTCACCGCCGCCGCCTCGCCCGCCGAGCTGGCCGCCATGGTCCGCGCCCGCGCCGAGGGGCGGCCGCTCGAACACGTCGTCGGCTGGGCCGAGTTCGCCGGTCTGCGGATCGCCGTCGACCCGGGCGTCTTCGTCCCGCGCCGGCGCAGCGAGTTCCTGGCCGCCGCCGCCACCGCGCTGACCGGCCCGCCCCGGGGCCCGGGTTCGGTGGTGCTCGACCTGTGCTGCGGCAGCGGTGCGCTCGGCGCCGCCGTGGCGGCCGGTTCCGCGCACCCGGTCGAGCTGTACGCGGCGGACATCGCCGCGGACGCGGTCCGCTGTGCCCGCCGCAACCTGGCCGGGACCGGGGCGCGGGTCCACGAGGGCGACCTGTTCGCCGCCCTGCCCGGCGAGTTGCGCGGCCGGGTGGACGTGCTGATCGCCAACGTCCCGTACGTTCCGACCGGCGACCTCGGCCTGCTGCCGCCCGAGGCACGGCTGCACGAGGCGCGGCCGGCCCTCGACGGCGGCCCGGACGGCCTGGACGTGCTGCGCCGGGTGGTCGCGGAGGCGCCGCGCTGGCTGGCGGCGGACGGGGCGCTGCTGTTCGAGACCAGCGAGCGGCAGGTCGCGGCGGCCCTCGCGGTGACGCGGGCGGCCGGGCTGGCGGCGGTGGCGAGCCGGCACGAGGACCTGGACGCCACGGTGGTCACCGCGACCTCGGAGTGACCCCCGGGCGCCCTCGGGTGTCCCGGCCACCCCACCCCCGTGGGGGTGGCCGGGACCGCTCAGAGGTGGCTGCCGTACACGTGGTCGACCGGGATGGTGAGGAGCACCCGGCGGTCGGACACCATCACCCGGCGGTACTCCGCCCAGTCGGGGTGCTCGCCGGCGGCGCGGCGGTAGTAGTCGACCAGCGCCTCGACCTCCGGCCCGTCCGGGTCGGTGCCCGGACCGGTGAGGGTGGCGACGCCCTCGGCCGTGACCCAGGAGCGCCCGTCCGGCGCGGTCACCTCCACGCTGACCCGGGGATCCCGGCGCAGGTTGGCGGTCTTGGCCAGCCCGTCCCGGGTGGAGACCAGGATGGTGTTCGCCTCCCGGTCGTAGGACGGCATGACGGGGGAGAGCTGGGGCCGGCCGTCGGCCTTGATGGTGGCGAGGATGCCGAGGCGGCTCTGCGCGAGGAGCGCGTACGGGTCGAACGGTGTGGCGGTCATGGGAACATCATCGATCCTGACACCCGTGTCAGGGTCAAGGTGTGCCAGGTGTGTCACGCGTGTTGCGGGGTCGGCCGGCCGGCCGCGTTCGGGCTTCGGGCCGGCCGAGGAGCAGTGTCAGTCGCGGCTGCTACGGTCCGCGTATGAGCACGAGCGTGCCCTTCAGGGGTGGGGAGAAGGAAAGCCTTCACGCGGCGCTGGACCGGCACCGCGATGCGGTGCTGTGGAAGGTGGAGGGTCTGGACGACGAGCAGCTGCGCCGTCCGATGACGCCGTCGGGGACGAACCTGCTGGGCCTGGTGAAGCACCTGGGCGGTGCCGAACTGGGCTGGTTCCGGCAGACGTTCGGGCGGGAGACCGGGCCGCTGCCGTTCGACGTCGACGCCGACGACATGTCCGACATGCGGGTGGAGCCGCACGAGTCGACGGCCGACGTCCTGGAGTTCTACGCGCGGGCGCGGGCCGGCGCGGACGAGGTGATCCGGGAGCTCGCGCTGGAGGACCTCGGGACGTCCTGGCGGGGCGACGACGTCACGCTGCGCTGGGTGCTGATCCACATGACGACGGAGACCGCGCGGCACGCCGGACACCTGGACATCCTGCGGGAGTTGATCGACGGCGGGGTCGGGGACCACGACCGGAGCTGAGCCGGGGTTCGGTGCCGGACGTCGGCCGGCCCCGATCGGGGGCCGGCTTCCGATCGGGGCCGGCGTCGGACCGGCAGTCGGCTTCGGACCGGCGGCCGGTCACCGGCCGCCGGTCGGTTTCCGGACGGCCCGGGCCAGCGCCTCCGCCGTCCGCTGGACGTCCGCCTCCGTGGTGCGCCAGTTGCTGAACGCCGCGCGCAGGGCGGGCCGGTCGGCGTAGCGGGTGGGGGTGAGGAAGGCCTCGTCGGCCAGATCGGCGGCGAGGGCGGCGAGGCGTTCCGGGGTGGGATCCGTCGCCAGGGTGAAGCAGACGACGTTCAGCCGGACCGGGGCGAGCAGCTCCAGGCCGTCGATCCGCCCGACCGCTTCGCCGAGCGCCCGGGCGCCCGCGATGTTGCGCTCCACGATCTCCCGGTGACCGGAGCGGCCGTACGCGCGCAGCGTGAACCAGGCCGCGAGGGCGCGCAGCCGGTGCGAGTTCTCCGGGGTGAGGTGGACCAGGTCGGGGTGCTCGCCGACCTGGGCGAGGTAGGCGGCGGAGTTCCGGAAGACCCGGGCCTGCAGGTCGGGGCGGCGGGTGAACTGCACGGCGCTGTCGTACGGCACGTTGAGCCACTTGTGCAGGTCGACGCAGACCGAGTCGGCGAGGTCCAGGCCGGCCACCAGCTCCGCGTGCTCCGGCGACAGCGCGGCGAAGGCGCCGAACGCGGCGTCCACGTGCAGCCAGAACCCGTAGCGCTCGCGGAGGTCCGCGATCGCCCGCAGGTCGTCGAAGTCGACGGTGTTGACCGTGCCCGCGTTGGCCACCACGACGCACGGCCCGTCCGTGTCGGCCAGCGCCCGCTCCAGCGCGGCCGGGTCCACCGCCTCCCGCCCGGGCAGCAGCGGCACGCTCCGCAGCGCCGTCCGGCCCAGGCCGAGCACCGACAGCGCCTTGGAGACGGAGGAGTGCGCGCCGCCCGACAGCACCCGGACCGGACCCAGCGCGCCGACCCCGTCCTCGGCGACGTCCACGCCGAGCCGCTCGCCCAGCCACTCGCGGGCGATCGCCAGGCCGACCGTGTTCGACATGGTCGCGCCGCTGACGAAGGTGCCGTGGTGCGCCTGCGACAGCCCGAACAGCTCGCGCAGCCAGCCGACCGTCTCCCGTTCCAGGTGCTGACCGGCCGGGTCCAGCGAGGAGTTGGAGTTCTGGTCGACGGCGGAGGTCAGCCAGTCGCCCGCCAGTGCCGCCGGGGTCGCGCCGCCGGTCACGAAGCCGAAGTAGCGCGGTCCGGCGCTCGCCGACAGCCGTGGCTCCCACCGCTCGGCGAACTCCGCCAGAGCCGCCGGCAGTCCGCCGCCCGTCTCGGCCAGCCCCGCCGGGCGGGCGGTGCCGGTGCCGGGGTCGGTGCCGGTGTCGGTGTCGGTGCCGGTGTCGGTCGGGTCCGGCTGCGCCTGGGTGCGGGACTGTACCGGCGCGTGCGCCCGGGCCTGGGGGACGACGGGCCGCTCGTCGAGGCCGGCGAGGAAGGCGAGGGCCTGCTGCCGGGTCTCCTCCAGGAGTTCGGGCAACCGCGCCAGGTCGGCGGCGAGTCCGGGGTGCATGGGGTTCTCCGTTGATCGACTGTGCGCCCGAGCGTAGTGCGCGGCGGGTGCGGCGTACCGGGCCAATCCGGAGCGAGTGGCCTGGTCCGGCCGGGGAGTCGTCAGTGCGGCGCGCTGGCGTGCCGGGGTGCGGACACTCGGTAGGCGGCACTGGATCCCGCCTCCGCGGACCGGGCGGTGCGGCTCGCGGAGGTGAGGCTCGCCTGACCCTCCGGCCGCGACCGGCCCGTCATAGGCTCCCGTCCATGCACAGCACTCTGACGGAGCACGCCCGGTGCCTCTACGGCGACGAGTACCGACCCACGCCGCCGTGCGACCGCGCACACGATGAGGCCTCCTTCATCGAGGAGCTGACGTTCGCCGACGCGGAGGCGATCCTCACGATGCTGCGCGAGCACTGCCCGCACCTCGTCGACGGCTACCTGCCGGTCCGGATACGGAATCTGGCGTACCGGCTACTACTCCTTCAGCGGTCGGACGAGCCGGCGCTCATGCGGGAGGCAGCCGACAGCCTGAGGCTGCACGGCCCGGACTGGGACGAGATCGCGGCTGAGCTGATCGAGCGGGCCGAGGCGCTGGAAGCGGGCTGACCGCCGAGGTACGGCCTCTGGCGGACGATCCACGGGCGGTTCCGTCGCCGGTGGCGCCAAGGCGTCCGGCCGCAGATCCGGGCCGGCCCGCAACGGCCGCAGCGGCCAGACGGGATGCGGCCGTCCGGAAGGTGCCGCCGGACGGCCTCGGCGACGATCCTGCGGACCATGGACCGGGCCTGTCCGCGCCGACGCGGCATCCGGTGCACCACTCCGGAGCCGGCCGCCCAGCCTCGAGCGGTGGGCGTCCGCCCGGCTTCGACCGGACGGACCCACCAGGTGCACCTTCGATGCGCTCCGGAACAGGCCTCAGGCGGGCGTGTCGGACGGATGCGGGCGCAGGGTGGACTCGTGCGGGCCGTTGAACGGGGCCATGGTGAGGACGGTCCTCGGCGTTCGGAGCGCGTCGTGTTCGGTGAACAGCCTCCGGGCGGCGGGGAGGTCGATGGCGCCCTCGGTCAGCAGGGCGGCCCGGTCGTACGGGTCGTACGAGTCGAGCGGGTCGAGCGGGTCGAGCGGTGCGTCCGCGGGGTCCGGTCCCCAGGTGTCCCAGAGGAGCGTCTCGACCTTGTTCACGGCGGCGAGGTCGAGGCGGACGTAGTGCGCGACGAACCGCTCGCCGTTGAGCGGGCCTTCCTCCGGCGGGTGGACGCCGAAGGCGGCTGCGTCGGCGTGGCCCGCCCGGATCGCGCGCCACGCCCGCCCGGCGACCAGGAAGCGGTCGCGCGGCACGTCCATCGGGTCGAAGTCCACCCGCCAGGCGGCGGCGATCCTCGGGTCGGCAAGCTGCGGGTCGGCGAGCAGCCAGCCGCGTCCGTCGTCCCAGTACTCGGTGACGACGTGGTCGCAGTGGAAGCCGTCCGGGCCGAGGTAGTCGGCGAAGCCGCAGCGCAGTCGGGCCGGGACGCCGAGGTGGCGCAGCATCGAGCAGTGGAGGAGGGCGAAGTCGCGGCAGATGCCGACGAAACGGTCGGCCGGGGCGCGGGGGTGGGTGAGCGGGGCGGGATCGCGGTCGGTGATGAGGCGGAGGATGCCGTCGAGGTAGCGGGTCTCGGCGTCGTGGTGGAGGCGGTCCTGCGCGATGGGGTGGTCGAACAGCGGGCCTTCCAGGCGGTGGATCATCACGTTGCGGGCCACGGCGGCGAGCCGGGCCGGATCGGTGGGAAGGCCGGCGAAGTGCGTGACGTGGGCGCCGGGGTCGGAGAAGACGCTCTGGCCGAGGTAGCAGGCGACGTGGTCGGCGAAGCGGTCCGTCAAGGGCATGGGGAAACTCCCAGGAGGCGTCGGGCGCATGGGCGGTGGCGCGGCTGCTGCCATTCACCGTGGCAAAATTTGCGCGCGAATGTCCAGGCGTCCGACGCCTCCGGGTGGGGTTCAGCGGGTGAGGGTGGGGACCGCGCCGCCCTCGACGTGCCGGACGTGGACGCCGGTGAGGTGGCGGCACCAGGAGGCGGCGATGGGGGCGAGCCGGTCGGCGGGGAGCGGGGCGGGGCCGAGGCCGATGGCGAGGTGGGTGAGGCCGTCGGAGGTCCGGTAGGGGTGCGGCCAGGCGTGGAGGTGGGTGGCACCGGCCTCCTCCAGGGCGGCCAGCAGGGTGCGGAGGCGGCCGCGGACCGGCCCGGCGGATTCCTCCGGGGTGGTGACCACCGCCCAGGCGGCGTGGCGACGGTGGAGCGGGGGCGGGGCGAGCAGGGCGGGCCAGGGGTCGGTGCTCTCCGTGGTGAGCTCCCAGGCGCGGTAGAGCTCCTCGGTGAGCAGGTCGCGGGTGCCGGCGCTGACCTGAGTGGTGCAGCTGCGGATCGGTGCGGAAAGGGTGAGGACAGCGACCGGGTCGTCGTTCTGATGTTCCGTCAGATCGGTGAAGAGGGAGACGGGTTGGCGCCAGTCCCAGCTCGCCCAGGTCTCGGTGAACTGTCGGAAGAGGTCACTGTCCGCCTCGTCCGTGGCGGTGGCGCCGGCGCCGGCGGTGGCGCCGGCGGTGTCATCGGCGTCCAGGACGACGCGCGCGGCGAGCACCGACCAGGCGAGCGACGGCAGTTGGCCGAACGGAGCGGAGTCCAGGCCGCGCGCCCGGGCCCAGGCCTTGACCCGGCGGGCCAGTCGGACGAAGCGGGCGTGCCGGCCGCCGAGTGCGGCGAGGATCGCCTCGGCGTCCGTGACCGCGCTCAGCGCGACGGCCGCCGACTCGCCCAACTCGCCACGGCGGGCGACGGCTTGGGCGGGGTCGAGTGGTCCGGTGAAGACGATGACGAGGTCGACGGACAGCTCGTCCGCCTCCAGCCGCAGGCCCGGCACCCGGGCGCCGCGCACCTCGCGCAGCTGCCGGGCGTCCGGCAGCGCGGCCGCGATCCGGGCACGGACGCCGGCCAGGTCGGCCGGGCCGGGCAGCGCCGCCACCAGGTCCAGGTCGGCGCCGTCCAACTGGCAGCCCAGCCGGCGCGAGCCGACGACCCGGACCGCGCCGTCGGGCAGCGCCGCCGCGATCCGCCGGGCCAGCGCCGTCGCCGTGGCGGTCCGGCGGGGTGGTTCCGGGCGCAGCGGGACGACCGGCTCCTCGGGCACCGGGCGCACCTCGCCCGTCCCGAGCGAGATCACGGCGCGCGGCCGCATCGGCTCGGTGCCCCGGCGGGAGAGCACCACCAGCTCGCCCACCCGGGCCCGGACGGGCGCCCCGGCGAGCCGGGCCGCGCACTCGGCGGCCACCCGCTGCGGGTCGGTGCTGCGTCCGAGGGTCAGGTGCGGGGTGTAGCCCTCCGCACGGCCCCGGCAGCGGGGGAAGCGGCGTTCCAGGGCGTGCCGCAGCGCCGCCCAGGGCTCGGCGGAGGCGGCGGCCGGGTCGAGCCAGACGGTGGCGTCCTCGCGGTGGCCGAAGGTGTGCACGCCGTCCAGCCGCGCGGTGAACGGTGCCACCTCGGCGGCGGCCGCGCCCAGCAACGGCAGGGCGCGGTCGAACTCGGCCTCGGGGACGAAGCCGAACAGCAGGTTGACGTGCGGCGGCCAGCGGCGCAGCTGCGGGTCGTGCGCGGTGCGCAGCTGCTGGATCGGTGGCCACAGGTCCTCGGGCGGCAGCCAGGCGACGGCGGTCCGGGCGGTGGGCGCGGTGTCGAGGAAGTCCGGTGCTTCGCCGGCCGCCCGGTCCGCTCCGCCGAGGCTGAGGTCCACGGCCACGCCGTAGTGGTCGGAGGGGTGCAGCCCGTCGGCGGTCGGGTGGTCGCCGAGCAGCGCGGCGGCGGTGACGCGGGTGCTGTCGGCGCGGTGCAGGACGCGGTCGATGCGTCCTGGGCGGCCGGTGAGGGAGGAGACGGCGGCGAGCGGGTTGGCGGTCGGGTCGAAGGTGGGGGTGTCGTCGGTCGGCCCGTGCACCTGTGTCCAGGCGTCCCGCAGGCCGAGGGCGGCGGCCGGGCCGGAGGCGCCGGAACGGGCGTCGTTGAAGTCCCCGAGCAGCAGCAGTTCGCCCTCGATGCCGCTCAACCCCTCAGCCAATCCTCCGAGTTCGGCCTCGCGGCGGGCCGCGCCGTCGGTCGAGTGGTCGCTGCTCAGGTGGACGGCGGCGACGGTCAGCGGTTCGCCGCCGGTCTCCACGGTGATCGCGGCGACGGCCTTGTGCGGGCCCAGGGCGTGTCGGCCGGCCTCCAGGACCGGCAGTCGGCTGAGCAGCAGCAGGCCGTGCTCGTCGACGTCCCGCCCGAGCGGGTCGGCGTTGAGGGTGTACCCGGCGCGGACCCAGGGTGCCGCCAGCAGCAGGGCGACCAGGGTCGGTTCGACCTCCTGCAGGGCGATGACGTCGGCGTCGGCGGCCTCCAGCGCGGCGAGCAGCAGCGGGCGGCGGCGGGCGGTGGCGATCCGGTCGGCGTCGTAGCGGTCCCACAGGGTGTTCCAGGTGACCACGCGCAGGTCCGTGACGGCCGGGGCGCCGGCTCCGGCCGCCGTCGCCCGGGCGCCCTCCGGAGCCGTGGACCACCCGGCACCGTCCGGTCGCGGGCCGCCGTCCGGCTGCCAGGCGTCCGAACGCCAGGCGTGCGGGGCCGTCGCCGCGAAGAAGGGCGAGCGCAGACGGCGCGGGTCGGTGCGGCGCCCGGCCTCGGTGCGGTCGAGCACATCCACCCCGGACGCGCGGTCCCAGACCACCACGCCGTCGGCCTCGACCCGGATCACCCGGTGCCAGGGGATGTCGCCGGACGCGGCGAAGGCCTCCAGCGGGACGCGCTCGGTGCGGTCGTCGCGCTGGCGCACGCCCAGGGTGAACCGGGCCGGGTCGAACCGGGCGTCCCAGCGGATGCGCTGGCAGATCTGTTCGATGGGGCGCATCGGTGCTCAGTCCTCCTCGGCGTCGAGCGTGCCCGCCGTGTCTTCCACGGTGCCACCCGCACCGACGTACCAGGTACGGTGCGCCTGGCCGGGGTAGGGCGGGCTGAAGCGGTACAGCTGCGCGGTGAGCACGTCGGCCGGCACCGGGTGCGGCCGTACGGCGTTGCGGCGCCGCAGTTCGTCCTCGTCGACCACCAGCACCACCTGGGTGACCAGGGCGTCGCGGCGCTGCGCGACGGCGTGGACGTGGGAGCGCTGCTGCCGGTTGAGGGAGGTGGCGTCCCAGACGACGGTGGGGACCGCGCCGTCGGCGCCGTCGACGCCGGTCGCGGCGAGGGCCGCGTCCAGCCGGGCCAGGCCCTCGCGCAGCACCACGGCGTTGTCGCGCTGGTCGGCGCGCGAGCCCCGGGCGGCACGCAGGTCGTCCAGGCTGATCCGGGCGGCCGTACCGGTGGGCCCGCCGGGCCCACCGGTGAGCCCGGCGGCGAAGCTGCTCTTGCCGCTGCCGGACGGGCCGCACAGGTGCACCAGCCGCGGGAAACCGCCGTCCCGTCGGCGCCAGGTGGCGGCGACCGCCTCCTCGACGCCGGAGATCCGGCCGAGCGCGAACGCCTCGCGGGCCTGCGCCCAGCAGCGGTCGGCGGCGTCCCGGTCGAGGCCGGCGAGCGCCTCGCGCAGGCCGGTGCGCAGCCGGGCGAGCGGCGCTCCGTCGAGCAGCCCGGCGTCCTCGGCGTGCAGCGCCGACCAGGCGACCTGCTCGCGCTCCGCCGCTCCGGGAGCGGTGGCCGCGGCGACGGCGTGCAGCACCCCGAGGTCGGCAGCGGCGGAGAGCCGGGCCAGCCCGGCGTGGCGCTCCTCGTCCGGGTACGGCCGGTGCAGGCCGGGGTGCAGCCCGACCAGGTCGGCGATCCGCCGGGCCAGCGGCAGGCCGAGCGGCCCGGCCAGCCGCGGCGCCAGCGACTGCCGGCGCTCGGCGCGCAGCGCGGTGGCGAGGACCCCGGCCAGCCGGGCGTCCCCGCCGCGGCCGAGCTCGTCCAGCCGGGCCGACACCTCCGCCAACTCCTCCGCCAACTCCTCGGGCAGGCGCGACCGTTCAGGAGGGAAAAGTTCCGGCAGGCCCAATGCGTCGGCCAGTGCGGGCAGTTCGGGCAACGCGCCGGACCGTACGGCCCACAGCGCGGCACTCGGGCCGAGCCCGTTCTCCACCACGGCGGCGTGCATCCAGTGGGTGTCGGTGCGCACGTGGTGCGGGCGGACCCACTTGGCGACCCGCTCGCCGAACTCCGCCCGGGGGAAGCCCCGGACCGTCCGGACGACGTACCCCTCCTGCCGGTCGAGGTCCAACTTCATTGCGCGCAGGGCCTGTTCGTCGAAGCGGCCGCGCCACAGCACCCGGGGCGACGGGATGCCGAGACGGCGCAGGAAGCGGACCGTGTCGTCCCAGTCCAGGCAGTGGTCGCGGTCCGTCCAGACCGAGAAGCCGTAGAACCAGCTCTCCAGGTCGGTGTACGGGATCGAGTGCCGGGCGAACAGGTTCTCGCCGCAGATCCGCCAGCCGTCCGGGATCCGCCCGCCGACCCGGCCCTGCAGGCGCTTCACCCAGGCACGGGAGGGGTGGTGGGCCGAGTCCAGCGAGCGGGCGTGCAGGCCGTCGGGGTAGAGGGTGGTGTTCTCGCCGTCGAGCTTCTCGGTGACGACGACCTCCGCGCCGGTCAGCGCGCCGAGGTCCCCGGTCCGTACGTCGTCCGCCGCCGCCCCCGGTGACCAGGGCAGATGCGGAGTCCGGGGGTAGTGCACGCGCATGTCCGGGCTCCTGTGGAGGTTGTCGATCCGGCGGACACTGTAGGAGCGGCGGCCGCGTGCGGGCCACCGAATTTGCGCCGGGGGAGCGGCGCCGCCGAGGGTGGGTGCGACGGGGCCACCTTTCGGCGCCCGCACCCCCGCGACGTGCGGCGATACTGACACGCATGGCCGACTCGATCATGACCCCGAACCGCCTCGGCGACTACCTGCGGGCCCGGCGGGCGCTGGTCTCGCCCGAGGACGCGGGCCTGCCCCCGACCGGACGCCGACGGGTGCCCGGGCTGCGCCGCGAGGAGGTCGCCGAACTGGTCGGGCTGAGCACCGACTACTACGTGCGACTGGAGCAGGGCCGCGCCGACCGCCCGTCCGACGAGGTCCTCGACGCCCTCGGACGGGCCCTGCTCCTCGGCCCCGCCGAGCGCGCCCACCTGCGCGACCTGGCCCGGCCACCCCGGCGCGCGGCGGTACGGGCCCGGAAGGAAGCGGGCCGCAGGAGCGCGGAGGAGACGCTGCGCCCGGCCCTGCGACTGGTCGTCGAGGCGATGCCGCTGACCCCGGCCGTCATCATGAACGACCGCAACGACGTCCTGGCGTGGAACGCGCTCGCCGCCGCGCTGCTCGCCGACTTCCCCCGACTCCCGCCGCGCGAAAGGAACATGGCCCGGCGGATCTTCCTCGACCCGCACGCCCGGGCGGTCCACCCCGACTGGGACGAGGCCGCGCGCACCACGGTCGGGATCCTGCGGATGGCCGCCGGGCGCCGGCCGCACGACCCGGAGCTGGTCCGGTTGGTCGGCGAACTCTCCCTGGGAAGCGCCGAGTTCCGCACGCTGTGGGCGAGCCACCACGTGCACGAGAAGTCCCACGGCGCCAAGCGCTTCCACCATCCGGCGGTCGGCGAGGTGGAGTTGGGCTACGAGACCTTCCAGGTGCCCGGCGCCGACCACCACCTCCTGGTGGTCTACACGGCCGCTCCCGGCAGTTCGGCGGAGCGGGCGCTGCGGCGGCTCGCTGCCCCCGCAGCCGCGCCCGCAGCCGCCCCCGCGGCCGCAGCGACGGCCGGTGCCACCGCCGGCACCGCCTCCGTCACCGAGCCCGCCTCCGTCACCGCTGTCGCCCCCGTCACCGATGCGAACCCGGCCTGAGCGCACGCCAGGTGAGCAGCGCGCCGGTGGCGGACAGCGCGGCGAGCAGCAGCCCGGCCGTGTGGAAGGCGCCGGTGAAGGCCTCGGCCACCGCGGCCCGCTGCCCCGGCGGCACCTGGCCCCGGACCACGGCCTGCCCGGCCAGATCGGCGGCGGTGGCGCCGCCGAGGCCGCCCGCCCGCAGCCGGCCCGCGGTGAGCGAGGTGAGCAGGGCCGCGGCGCCGGCGACGGCGACGGACTCCCCGGTGATCCGCAGCGTGTTGAAGATGCCCGCGGCGGCCCCGGCGTGCTCCACCGGGACGGTGCCGACGGCCGCGTCGTCCATCACCCCGAAGGCCAGCCCGACACCCGCGCCGAACGGCAGCAGCGGCAGGGCCAGCCGGGCCCAAGAGGAGCCGCCGTCCAGCGTGGTCAGCAGCAGGGCGCCGAGCGCGATCAGCACCGAGGCGGCGGTGAGGACGGCCCGCACCGAGGTGCGCTCGGCCAGCCGCCCGGCGACCAGCGGCAGGAGCAGCACAGGCGCGGTCATCGGCAGCAGGAGCAGGCCGCTGTCCAGGGTGCCGCGGCCCGCCGTGCCCTGCAGGTAGGTGGGCAGGTAGACGAGCAGGACGACGAAACCGAGGGTGACCGTGAAGGGCTGGCAGACCACGGCGAGGAACTCCGGCCGGCCGAAGAGGCGGACGTCGAACAGGGCCCGGTCGGCCCGGCGGAGCTCCACCACGGCGAACAGCAGGACCAGCAGGACGGCGGCCGCGAACAGGCCCAGCGGCGCCGGCGCCGCCCACCCGTCGGTGGTCGCCCTGGCGAAAGCGAAGGCGAGGGCGGCGAGTCCGGCGGTGAACAGGGCCGGCCCGGCCACGTCCAGGGGCGGCCGGCCGGCGCCGGGGGCCCAGGACGTACGGGACTCCGGCACGCGGGCCGCGAGCAGCCCGGCGGGCAGCGCCACCGCCGCGACCAGCAGGAACACGGACCGCCAGCCGGGCCCTGCCACCAGCGCCCCGGCGAGCGGCGGCCCGATCGCCAGCCCGGTACCGAAGGAGGTGCCCAGGATCCCGAAGGCCAGCCGCCGGCGCGGGCCCGAGGTGCCGTGGGCCAGCACCGCCGCCCCCGAGGCCAGCACCGCCGCAGCCCCGCAGCCCTGGACCGCCCGGGCGGCGTCCACCAGCGCCATCGACGGCGCCAGCGCGACCAACAGCGACGTCACCCCGACCAGGGTGATCCCGGCCAGCAGCACCCGCCGCCGCCCGTACCGGTCGGCCAGGCCACCCGCCGCCAGCGGCAGCGCGGCGAAACCGATGGTGAACGCGTTGAGCATCCACTGCGCGCCGCCGACCGACGCGCCCAGCTGTGAGGCCATGCTCGGCAGGGCCACCGCGGCCCCGGTGACCGAGAACGGCAGCATCAGGCCGGCGGAGGCGACGGCGGCGACGGTCGGCCAGAAACGCTGCCCGTCGGTCCGCCGCGGCGGAGGAACCGGGCGGGTGCGGGCCCGACGGCTGGAGGCCGGGGAGGTGATGGTCATGCCGTAGATCGTTCGCGAGCGCTCCGGCCCCGGGAAGGGAACCCCGTTCCCTGGGAACCGCGGACCCACCCTCCACCCCGAGGGCACCCGCCCCGTCAAACGGCCGGCCGAACGCGCCGGGCAGAGGCGACCGAGCTCTGCTGAAGTGGGAGGGAACAGCAGCAGAGCGGCTGCGGAAGCCGGAACCGGCCACCGCTGCGCCCGGCCCGCACGAAGGAGACGCCGCCATGTCGGAACCGCCGACGTCCTACCGCGACCTGCGAGCCCTGGTGATCAACTGCACGCTGAAACGCTCCCCGGAGCGCAGCCACACCCAGGGCCTGATCGACGTCAGCACCGGCATCCTGGACCGCCAGGGCGTCGAGGTCGAGGTCCTGCGCGCGGTGGACCTCGACCTCGCCACCGGCGTCTGGCCCGACATGACGGAGCACGGCTGGGAGACGGACGAGTGGCCCGTCATCTACTCGAAGGTGATGAGCGCGGACATCCTGACCTTGGCCGGCCCGGTGTGGCTGGGGGACAACTCCTCGGTGATGAAGCAGGTCATCGAGCGGCTGTACGCCTGCTCGTCGATCCTCAACTCCGAGGGCCAGTACGCCTACTACGGCCGGGTCGGCGGCTGTCTGATCACCGGGAACGAGGACGGCGCCAAGCACTGCGCGATGAACGTCCTCTACAGCCTGCAGCACCTCGGGTACACCATCCCGCCGCAGGCCGACGCCGGCTGGGTCGGCGAGGCCGGCCCCGGGCCGTCCTACCTGGACGAGGGCTCCGGCGGCCCGCAGAACGACTTCACCAACCGCAACACCACCTTCATGGCCTGGAACCAGCTCCACCTGGCCCGCATGCTCAAGGACGCCGGCGGCATCCCGGCGTACGGCAACCAGCGCTCCGAGTGGGACGCCGGCTGCCGCTTCGACTTCGAGAACCCCGAACACCGCTGAACCGCCGGGAGAGACCACGGATCACCAAGTGACCGGCAACGCCTGCAGGCCGCGGAAGACCAGTTCCGGCACGTAGGTGAGCTCGGACTCGTCAACGGCGAGGCGCAGTCCCGGATACCGTTTCACCACGGACCCGATCGCCACCCGCATCTCCCGGCGGGCCAATATCGCGCCGAGGCAGAAGTGCGGTCCGTGCCCGAAGGCGAGGTGCGCTGCCGGTCCTTCGCGCGTGATGTCGAAGCGGCCGGGATCCGGGTACACACCGGGGTCGCGGTTGGCCGCGACGATGACCGGCAACACCGGTTCGCCCGCCCCCAGTTCGACGCCCTCCAGATCGACGGGCTCGGTCGTGACCCGGACCTCGGCCGAGGTGAAAAGCCTGCTGTAGCGCAGTAGTTCGTCGACCGCCGGTCCGATCAGGTCCGGTGACGACCGCAGCAGCGCGAGTTGGTCCGGGTGACGCAGCAGGGTCAGCAACGAGTTGCCCAGCTGGTTGACAGTCGTCTCGTGGCCGGCGATCAGCAGGCCCTCGAGGTTGGCCAGCAGCTCGGGCTCGGTGAGGTGGTCGCCCTCGTCGTTGGCGGCGACCATCGCCGAGATCAACCCGTCGTCCGGCCGTGCCCGCTTCTGACGCACCAGATCGGCGAGCCAGTCCTGCATCTCGCGCTGCGCGGCCCGCAGTTCGTCCGACGTGATGTCCGTGACGAACAGCCGTCTGGTCCACCGACGGATGGCCTCCGCCTCGGAGTAGGGCACGCCGAGCAGCTCGCAGATGACCATCAACGGCAGTGGAGCGCAGAGACCTGCCACAAGATCCGCGGTCGGGTCGAGGGAGTCGAGCAAGGAGTCCACGATGGACTGCACGCGTGGTTCGAGCTGATCGACCATGCGTGGGCTGAACGCCTGCGACATCAGCTTGCGCAGGCGGGCGTGGCGCTCGCCGTCCAGGCTGGAGACCAGTAACGGGTCGGCGGCGACGGACAGTTTCAGCGAGCCGCCCGGACGTGTGGCCGCCTCCCGGCTGAACCGGCTGTCGCTCAGAACCTGGCGCACCGCCTTGTAGGAAAGGGCGAGCCAGACGTCTGCCGTACCCATCGTCGCGAGGACGACCGGAGCCTGCGCGAGCAGAGCCTCGGCTTCGGGCTCGTTGTCGAGGTGGTGTGGTGTGGTGAGGGGAAACGTGGCTTGCATCGCTGCCTCCTGACTGGATGTCACCAGGTTCGGGCACCGGGTGCCGGGCGCGAACGGCCGGGAACGATGCACGGATCGGTGACAGCTGGGTTGTGTGCCGCCGGGGGCGGTGGCGCTTCGCGATCGTCTCGAAGTCGATGGGGGTCGAACGGTTCAGCCGGAGCTGTCGGCGGCGCCGGTGGTCGGTTCGCTCGATCCTGGGTCGTGACCGCCGCGCGGAGGTTTCCCGGGTGGCCGGATGACGGTCGAGGACGTTCTTCTGCGCGAGTGCGAACGGGATTCTAGGGCGTTGTCACCGGCGGCGTCGACGGTGCCCATGAACCCGGCCCGGTCGTGGCGGTGCAGGGCATGGACGCGTTTCCGTGACCGCACCGGCAGCACGGGACGGATCTCGCCACGGTGCCCCTGTCACGCAGGCGCATGCCAGGCATATGACGTTGTGATGTGCTTCGTTTGAGCCAGCCTTCGCCTGGCCTATGGCGATGGCGTGATGTTGCTGCCATCCTCGTTTGCGCGGCGGGACGATCATCGCCTCGCCCCCCACGCTCAGCTCACCAGCGCGTCTTCCTCGAAGAGCGTCGCCAACGCTGTCGCTTTCGAGAACCGCTCCACTGATCCAGGCGCCCGAAGCGCGGTCGAGTCCGGGTTCGGATACCACCGGGTCGCCGGGCTGCCCGCGCGCGCTCGATGCTCCGGCCGCTCGCGCGGCGGGAGCCGCACCATCGGGACTGCTACGGAAACACCCCGCCTTCCTTCATTCCCCGGCTCACGAGGTGTCGATGTGATGCGCTTCCCCCTGGATCCGGACGCGGATCGTGTCGCTGTCATCGGAATGGCGGGCAGGTTGCCGAAAGCCCCGGATCCGGAGGCGTTCTGGCGACTGCTGTGCGACGGGGCCGACGCGATCACCGCGCCGCCCGTGGGCCGGCAGGGCGTACGGCACGGCGGCTACCTGGACCGGGTGGACGGCTTCGACGCGGCGTTCTTCGGGGTGTCCCCCCGCGAGGCCGCCGGCATGGACCCGCAGCAGCGGCTCATGCTCGAACTCGCCTGGGAGGCCCTGGAGGACGCCCGGATCGTGCCGGGCACGCTGACGGGCGGCCCGACGGGGGTGTTCGTCGGCTCGATGTGGGAGGACTACACGTCCCTGGCCTACCCCGGTCACATCACGCCGCACACGCTGACCGGCACCAACCGGGGCGTCATCGCCAACCGCGTCTCGCACTTCCTCGGTGTGCGCGGACCGAGCATGACGGTCGACACGGCCCAGTCGTCGGCGCTGGTCGCGGTGCATCTGGCGGTCGAGAGCCTGCGCCGCGGCGAGTCGGCGCTCGCCCTGGCCGGCGGTGTGAACCTCAACCTGACCGCCGCCCGCGAGGAGGGAGCGGCGGAGTTCGGCGGCCTGTCCCCGGACGACCGCTGCTTCACCTTCGACGCCCGGGCCAACGGCTTCGTCCGCGGCGAGGGCGGCGCCTTCCTCGTCCTGAAACCGCTGGACCGGGCCCTGGCCGACCGGGACCGCGTCTACGGTGTCATCCGGGGCAGCGCGGTCAACAACGACGGCGCCACACGGAGCCTGACCGTGCCCAGCGCGCAGGCCCAGGAACAGGTCATCCGCGAGGCACTGGCCCGCGCCGGCGTGCGTCCCGCGGACGTGCAGTACGTGGAGCTGCACGGCACCGGCACCGCTGTCGGCGACCCCGTCGAGGCCGCCGCCCTCGCGGCCGCCTACCGCGACCCGACCGAGTCCGGCGACGCCGACAGCGCCCTGCGGGTCGGATCCGCCAAGACGAACGTCGGCCACCTGGAAGGCGCCGCGGGCATCGTCGGTCTGCTCAAGGCCGTCCTCAGCGTGTACCACCGCGCACTGCCGCCGAGCCTGAACCACGTAACCCCCAACCCCGGCATCCCTCTCGACGCGCTGGCGCTGCGGGTCCAGACCGCTCTGACCCCCTGGCCGCGGCCGGACGTGCCCCTGCTCGCCGGCGTGTCGTCGTTCGGCATGGGCGGCACCAACGCGCACGTGATCGTCGAGCAGGCGCCCGACGCGGCCGCGCCGCCGGCCCGGCGGCCCGCCCCCGAGGCCCGGCCGGCGCCGTGGATCGTCACGGCGCGGACCAAGCAGGCGCTCCGAGCGCAGATCGAGCGCCTGCGCGAACACGTGCGCAGCCACCCGGACCTGACCGACGCCGAGGTCGCGCACGCACTGGCCACCACCAGAACCCGCTTCGCGCACCGCGCGGTCCTGCTCGACTCCGTCCAGGTCGCCGTCGGCCGGGCCGGCACCCCGGGCCGTACCGTCTTCGTGTTCCCCGGCCAGGGCGCGCAGTGGGTCGGCATGGGCCGGGAGCTGTACGCCGCGTACCCCGCCTTCCGGGCCGCCATGGACGACTGCGCCCAGGCCCTGGCCCCGTACACCGACTGGTCCCTGGCCGATGTCCTGGACGGCGCCCCGCTCGACCGCGTGGACATCGTGCAGCCCGCCCTGTTCGCGGTGATGGTGTCCCTGGCGGCACTGTGGCGCTCCTTCGGTGTCGAGCCCGACGCGGTGGTCGGCCACTCGCAGGGCGAGATCGCCGCGGCGTACGTCGCGGGCGCGCTGTCGCTGTCCGACGCGGCCCGGATCGTGGCACTGCGCAGCCGCGCGCTGGTGGCGCTGACCGGCCGGGGCGGCATGGTGTCCGTGGCCCTGTCCGCCGAGCGGGCCGAGGACTACGTGTCGCGCTGGGGCGGCACGCTGACGGTCGCCGTGGTCAACGCCACCGGCTCGGTCGTGGTGTCCGGCGACCCGCAGGCCCTGTCCGAACTGGTCGAGTCCTGCGCGGCGGACGGTGTCCGCGCACGCGTCGTCCCGGTGGACTACGCCTCCCATTCCGCGCACGTCGAGGCGATCCGCGAGCGGCTGCACACCGAACTGGACGGTGTGCGGCCGCGGCACGGCACCATCCCGTACTACTCCGCGGTCACCGGCGGCCTCCTCGACGACACCACGGAGCTCGACGCCGGCTACTGGTACCGCAACGTGCGCGAGCCGGTCCGCTTCGACCTGGCCACCGCCGCACTGCTGGCGGACGGGCACGACGTCGTGGTCGAGGTCAGTCCGCACCCGGTGCTGCTGCCCGCCCTCGAACAGATCCTGGAACAGGCCCGCGAGCGGACCGGCGTGCCCGGCGTCGCCACCGGCACGCTGGGCCGTGACCGGGGCGGGCCGGACGTCTTCCTGACGGCGCTGTCCCGGCTGTTCGTGGCCGGCGTGCCGGTCGACTGGTCCCCGGCCGTCGCCGAGGCCGCGCCGGTCGACCTGCCCACGTACGCGTTCCGACGTCGTTCGTACTGGCTGCCCGAAGCGACCGCCGGGCACACGCACGCAGCGCAGACCGCCGCGCCCGGCCGGCCGGACGGCGGCCCGGAGACCTGCGGCACCGGGGCGGGCGGCACGGACACGGGCGACCCGGAGTCGGGCACCACGGTCGACGCGGCCGCCGTGGTCACCGCGCAGATCGCGCTCGTGCTGGGCCACGAGAACCCCGCGGACATCGATCCCGTGCTCACCTTCAAGGACCTCGGCTTCGACTCGGTCACCGGGCTCGAACTGCGCAACCGCCTGGCCGGCGCCCTGGATCGGCACCTCCCCTCCGGTCTCGTCTTCGACCACCCGACGCCCGCGGAGCTGATCGACTGGCTGCGCACCGGCCCCGGCGACCGGCCGGCCCCCGCCGCCCAGGCCGCCCACGACGACCCGGTCGTCATCGTCGGGATGGGCTGCCGCTTCCCCGGCGGGGTGGCCTCGCCGGACGACCTGTGGCGGCTCGTCGCGGAGGGCGCGGACGCGATCGGCGACTTCCCGGACGACCGCGGCTGGGACCTGGGCGGCCTGTACGACCCGGAACTGCGCGGCGCGGGCACCACGTACATCACCCGGGGCGGGTTCCTGGAGGCGGCGGCCGGCTTCGACGCTCCGTTCTTCGGCATCTCGCCCCGCGAGGCGCTCGCCATGGACCCACAGCAGCGGCTCGTGCTGGAGACGGCCTGGGAGACGTTCGAGCACGCCGGGATCGACCCGGCCTCGCTGCGCGGCAGCCACACCGGCGTGTTCACCGGCGTCTGGTCGTCCGGCTACGCGACCGGGCCGGGCCTGCCGGAGGACCTGGAGGGCTACCTGTTCACCGGCGTCGCGACCAGCGTCACGTCCGGCCGGGTCGCCTACCACCTCGGGCTGCGCGGTCCGGCGCTGTCCGTGGACACCGCCTGCTCGTCGTCCCTGGTCGCCGTCCACCTGGCCGCCCAGGCCCTGCGCGCGGGCGAGTGCTCGCTGGCGCTCGCCGGCGGTGTCACGATCATGGCGACACCGCTGGGCTTCACCGAGTTCTCCCGCCAGCGCGGCCTCGCGGCGGACGGCCGCAGCAAGCCCTTCGCCGCCGCGGCCGACGGCACCAGCTGGGCCGAGGGCGCCGGCTTGGTGCTGCTGGAACGCCTGTCGGACGCCCGCCGCAACGGTCACCGGGTGCTGGCGGTCGTCCGGGGCTCGGCGGTGAACCAGGACGGCGCGTCGAACGGGCTCGCGGCGCCGAACGGTCCGTCGCAGGAGCGGGTGATCCGTCAGGCGTTGGCGAACGCCGGGTTGGAGGCGTCCGAGGTGGACGCGGTGGAGGCCCACGGCACCGGCACCACCCTCGGCGACCCCATCGAGGCCCACGCCCTGCTGGCCGCCTACGGTCAGGACCGGGACGAGCCGTTGTGGCTGGGGTCGGTGAAGTCGAACATCGGCCACACCCAGGCCGCCGCCGGCGTCGCGGGCCTGATCAAGATGGTCATGGCGATGCGGCACGGCGAACTGCCGCGAACCCTGCACGTGGACGCCCCCTCCCCGCACGTCGACTGGGCCTCCGGCGGCGTCCGGCTGCTCACCGAGGCCCGGCCGTGGCCGGAGCACGGGCACCTGCGCCGCGCCGGCATCTCGGCCTTCGGCATCAGCGGCACCAACGCCCACCTGATCATCGAACAGTCCTCCGACCCGGACCCCGGCCACCTTCCCGAACCCGCCGGCCGGGCCGCCCCCACCGCCTGGCTGCTGTCCGCGAAGACCGACGCCGCGCTGCGCGCCCAGGCCGAGCGGCTGCACGCGTACGCGACCGCCCACCCCGACGTCCCGGCCGCCGCGATCGGCCGCGCACTGGCCGCCCGCACCCGGTTCGAGCACCGGGCCGCGGTGGTCGGCGCCGACCGGGGCGACCTGCTGTCCGGCCTGGCCGCGCTCCGGGCGGGACTGCCGGGACTGCCGGGACTGCCGGCCCGTACCGGTGGGGCCGTGTTCGTCTTCCCCGGACAGGGGGCGCAGTGGGCGGGCATGGGCCGTGACCTGTACGAACAGTCCGAGGTCTTCCGCGCCGGCATCGACGCCTGCGCCGCCGCCCTGGCCCCGTACACCGACTGGTCGCTGGTCGACGAACTGCGCCACGGCTCGCTGGACCGCGTCGACGTGGTGCAGCCGGCCCTGTTCGCCGTCATGGTGGCGCTGGCCGACCTGTGGCGGTCCTACGGCGTGCAGCCGGACGCCGTGGTCGGCCACTCCCAGGCGGAGATCGCCGCCGCGTACGTCGCCGGCGCGCTGTCGTTGCGGGACGCCGCCAAGGTCGTGGCGTCACGGTCCAGGGCACTGGCCGTCATCGCCGACCGGGGCGGCATGGTGTCCCTCGCGCTGTCCCTCGAACAGGCTGCCGGCTACCTGGCCCGCTGGGGCGAGCGGCTGACCACCGCCGTGGTGAACGGACCCGCGGCGGTCGTGGTGTCCGGTGGCCTCGACGTGCTGGACGAGCTGCTGGCCGCCTGCGAGGCCGACGGCATCCGCGCCCGCCGCCTGCCCGTCGACTACGCCGCCCACTCCGCGCAGGTCGAGGCGATCCGCGAGCAACTGCTCACCGAACTGGCCGACATCACGCCCCACTCGGCGGCGATCCCGTTCTACTCCACGGTCACCGGCGAGCCGGTCGACACCTCCGCCCTCGACGCCGGCTACTGGTACCGCAACCTCCGCGAACCCGTACGGTTCGACCTGGCCACCGCCCGGCTCACCGCCGACGGCCACGACCTGTTCCTGGAGGTCAGCCCGCACCCGGTGCTGGTGCCCGCGCTGGATGTCGCCGCCACCGGAACGCTGCGCCGCGATCACGGCGGCCTCACCGAGTTCCTCGCCGCGGCGGGACGCCTCTACGCCGCCGGAGCCGACGTCGACTGGACTCCGGTCCTGCCCCGCACCGCACCCAGGGCGGACCTGCCCACGTACGCCTTCCAGCGCGAGCCCTACTGGGTGACCGCGACCCCGCCGGTGCGTGACGACTGGCGGTACGAGGTGGCATGGGCGCCGATGAGCGGTACCGCGGCCCCGGTGGACCCGGATCGCTGGCTCGTCCTGGCCACGACCGGGCACCCGTGGGCCGAGGCCCTGCGCGAACGTGGCTTCGCGGTGGCCGACACCTGGGACGCGGCCGACACCGGGGACGCCCGGCCCGGGCCGGACGGTGTGCTGTCGCTGCTGGCGCTGGACGAGGAGCCGCACCCCGACCACCCGGTGCTCCCGGCGGGTCTGGTCCGCACCCTGGATCTGGTCCGCACCCTGGACCCGGTGCGCAGACTGGACCCGGTGAGGACGGCGGCCGTCCCGCTGTGGTGCGCGACCAGCGGCGCCGTGAGCACCTCGGGCACCGACCCGGTCACCAGCCCGGCCCAGGCCCTGGCGTGGGGCACCGGCGCGTCCGCGGCGCTGGAGTTCCCGCACGGCTGGGGCGGCCTGGTCGACCTTCCCGCCGTGCCCGACGAGGAGAGCGTGAACGCGCTGCTCGTCGTGCTCGCCGGCACGGGCGAGGACCAGGTGGCGATCCGCGGCACCCGGCGCTTCGCCAAGCGGCTGCGCCGCAAGGTCTCATCGGGCCCGGCCGCGCGGCCCTGGCGGCCGCGGGGCACGGTGCTGGTCACCGGCGGCACCGGCGCGCTCGGCGGACATGTGGCCCGCCGCCTCGCGCGGCAGGGCGCGGAGCACATCGTGCTGGCCGCCCGCCGCGGCCCCGACGCACCGGGCGCGGCCGGCCTGCGCGACGAACTGGAGGCAGCCGGGGCGCGGGTGACCGTGGCGGCGTGCGACGTGGCCGACCGGGACGCCCTGCGGGACCTCGTCGAGCGCGTCGGCGACATCGGCGCGGTCTTCCACACCGCCGGCGTGATCAGGGCGACCAGGCTGGCCGACACGACACCGGCGGAGTTCGCCGAGGTCATCATGGCCAAGGTCGCCGGGGCGGCGAACCTGGCGGAACTCCTGCCGGACCTCGACGCCTTCGTCCTGTTCTCTTCCACCGCGGGCGTGTGGGGCGACGGCCACGGCGCGGCTTACGCCGCCGGCAACGCCTTCCTCGACGCCCTGGCCGCACAGCACCGCGCCCAGGGCCGCGCCACGACCTCCGTCGCGTGGGGCATCTGGGCCGAAGGCGGCATGGCGGCCCTGGAGTCCGTGCAGCGCCAGCGCACCCTGCTCGGCCTCGGCGAACTGGACCCGGGCCGGGCACTCGACGCGCTGCAGGACGTCCTCGACCACGACGAGGCCCTCGCGGTCGTCACCGAGGCCGACTGGGCACAGTTCGCCCGCGCCTACACCCACGCGCGGCCGAGCCGGCTGCTGCGGGACCTGCCCGAGGCCCACCGCCGGCCGCAGGCCCCCCGACCCGCGCCCCCCGCCGGCGGCACCGACCTGCTGGAGCTGATCACCACCCACGTCGCCGGGGTGCTGGGACACGCCACCCCCGAGCGGCTCGACCCCCGGCAGGCGTTCAAGGACCTGGGCTTCGACTCACTGACCGCGGTGGAACTGCGCAACCGCCTGACCGCCGCGCTCGGGGTGAGACTGCCCGCCACCCTCGTCTTCGACCACCCCACCCCGGCACGGCTGGCCGCCCACCTGTCCGGCGAGTCCGGCGAGCAGGACGCGCCGCAGGCCCCGGCCCCGGCCGCGACGGACGAGCCGATCGCGGTCATCGGCATGGGCTGCCGCTTCCCCGGAGGCGTCGGCACCCCCGAGGACCTGTGGCGGCTGGTCGCGGACGGCGTGGACGCGGTCGGCGACTTCCCGGCCGACCGGGGATGGGACATCGACCGCCTGTACGACCCGACGGGAAGCCGCCCCCGCACGTCGAGCACGTCCCAGGGCGGCTTCCTCGACGCCGCCGGCGACTTCGACGCGGCGTTCTTCGGGATATCGCCCCGCGAGGCGCTCGCCATGGACCCGCAGCAGCGCATCCTGCTGGAGACCGCGTGGGAGACCATCGAGTACGCCGGTATCGACCCGACCACGCTGGAGGGCACACCCACCGGCGTGTTCACCGGCATGTGGTCCACCGGCTACGCCGCCGGGCCGGTCCCCGACGACCTGGAGGGCTACCAGGTCACCGGCACCGCGTCGAGCGTGGGGTCCGGCCGGCTGGCGTACCAGCTGGGCCTGCTCGGCCCGGCACTGTCCCTGGACACCGGCTGCTCGTCGTCCCTGGTGGCCCTGCACCTGGCCGCTCAGGCGCTGCGCTCGGGAGAATGCTCCTTCGCCCTGGCCGGCGGCGTCACCGTCAACGCGGCACCCACGCTGTTCACCGAGATGTCCCGGCAGGGGGCGAGCGCGCCCGACGGCCGCAGCAAGTCCTTCGCCGCCGCGGCCGACGGGGCGGGCTGGGCCGAGGGCGCCGGCCTGCTGCTGCTGGAACGCCTGTCCGACGCCCGCCGCAACGGCCACGAGGTGCTGGCCGTCGTCCGCGGCTCCGCCACCAACCAGGACGGCGCCTCCAACGGGTTGACCGCGCCCAACGGTCCCTCCCAGGAGCGGGTGATCCGTCAGGCCCTCGCCAATGCCGGGTTGGAGGCGTCCGAGGTGGACGCGGTGGAGGCGCACGGCACGGGGACGACGCTCGGTGACCCCATCGAGGCGCAGGCGCTGTTGGCGACGTACGGCCGGGACCGGGTGGAGCCGTTGTGGCTGGGGTCGGTGAAGTCCAACATCGGGCACACGCAGGCCGCCGCCGGCGTGGCGGGTGTGATCAAGATGGTCATGGCGATGCGGCACGGTGAACTGCCGCGGACCCTGCACGTGGACGCGCCCACCCCGCACGTCGACTGGGCCTCCGGCGCGGTCCGCCTGCTCACCGAACCGGTCGCCTGGCCCGGGACCGGGCGGCCCCGGCGGGCCGCCGTCTCCGCCTTCGGCATCAGTGGAACCAACGCCCACGTCATTATCGAGCAGAGCATCCTCGAACAGCCCGCCGAGGCCGACTCCGCCGCGCCCTCTCCCCGGGGCCGCGCGGATGACCAGGTCCTCTGGCCGCTGTCGGCCAGGTCCGAGGTGGCGTTGCGGGAGCAGGCGCGTCGGCTGGGCGCCTTCACCGCCGTGCATCCCGAGGTGAGCCCGGCGGCGGTCGGGGGCGCTCTGGCTGCCCGCACCGTGTTCGAGCACCGGGCCGTGGTGGTGGGCACCGCCACGGCCCTGGACGCCCTGGCCGGGGGCGGCACGGCGCCGGGTCTGGTCACCGGGACGGCCCGCCCGGTGGGTCGGTCGGTGTTCGTGTTTCCGGGGCAGGGTGCGCAGTGGGTGGGTATGGGTGG